>DATHII010000001.1:0-2491 GCA_035316885.1 Jiangellaceae bacterium
ACCGCCCGGGCCGCCCCGGCCCGCCGACCGCGCAGCCGCCCACCCGGCGACCCGCCACCACGGCGCTGCCCGCCGATCGTGGCCAGCCGGCGCACCGCCACCCCATGGGTGTCCACGACTTCGAACATGCGTTCGAGTCTATCGGTCGGATCCGACAAACGCCGGACGCCATCCACAATGCCGGGGATCCCTAGCGGGGCGGCGGTCAGCCCTGCCCGTCCAGCGCAGCAGAGAGGTCAGCCCAGAGGTCCTCTACATCTTCGATTCCTACCGAAAGCCGGATCAGGGACTCGGGCACGGCCGGGTTCTCCTGCGGCCAGCGCCGGCGTCGCTCCAGCGTCGACTCCACACCGCCCAGGCTGGTAGCGGGCACCCATAGCCGTGTGGCTGCGCAGACGGCGTCCGCGCCGGCAGCCCCACCACGCACCTGGATGGCCACCATGGCGCCGAACCCGTGCATGTGAGCCAGTGCCCTGGCGTGGCCCGGGTCGTCGGGCAGCCCGGGGTAGTGCACGCGTTCAACGGCCGGATGGGCCGCCAGCCGCGCCGCGATGACGCCGGCGTTGTGTTGGGACCGCTCGACCCGCAGGTGCAGGGTTCGGATCCCGCGCAGGGCGAGCCAAGCCTCGGCCGGACCAGGGATGCCGCCGTGATACGTCCGGTGCTCGAGCAGGCGATCGTAGGTCTCGTCGTCACGGGTGACGGCCGCGCCGAGGACGACGTCGGAGTGCCCCGCGAGGAACTTGGTGAGGCTGTGCACCACGACGTCTGCGCCCAGATCGAGGGGTCGCTGGTTGAGCGGAGTGGCGAACGTGTTGTCCGCGCAGGTCGCCACGCGACGCTCGCGTGAAGCGGCGCACAGCGCGGGCAGATCCGCGACGGCGAGCGTCGGGTTGGCGGGCGACTCGATCCACAACATGGTCGCGCCGGCCATGGCCCCGACGGTCGCGTCGGTGTCGGCGACGTCGACTCGGCGTACCTCGAATGCCCGGTGGGACTTCAGCTGATCGAACAGCGTCGACGTCCCGCTGTAACAAATCTCGGGGGCGACGACCACGGACCGGTCCGGCAGCGAGTCGAGGACGGCCGCGACCGCGGCCATGCCGGAGGCGAACGCGAGAGCACGCCCGCCCTCGAGAGCGCCGATGACGTCCTCGAGTGCCGTCCAGGTCGGGTTGCCATCGCGTCCGTAGCCCACGGAGCTGCCTTGGACGTACGTCGAGGCGAGCACCGGGGGCACCGATAACGGAGCACCGGGCACTTGTTCCGGCCGCCCGCCATGGACGGCGATCGTCGCGGCTGCGGGGCTGCGGTGGTGCGGCGTCTGTCGCGTCATAGTGCCGATTCTGGTGTGACGGCGGGGTAGGGTCGCGCCGGTGAGCGCACCTCAGTCCCCTCGTGTCCGGGTTGCGGTCGTCTTCGGCGGACGCAGCTCCGAGCACGCGATCTCATGCGTGACGGCCGGCAGCGTGCTGAGGGTGATCGACCCTGACCGCTACGACGTCGTGCCGATCGGCGTCACCCCGAAGGGCCGGTGGGTGCTCGGCCCGAGCGACCCTGCTCAGCTGGCGATCTCCGACGGCCGGCTGCCCGAGGTGGCCGATGAGGGTGGCACGGTCGTGCTGCCCAGTTCCCCAAGTTCGGCCGAGATCACCGTAAGCGAGCCTGGGTCCGTGCCGCGTGTCCTGGGCGAGGTCGACGTCGTGCTGCCGCTGCTGCACGGCCCGTACGGCGAGGACGGAACGTTGCAGGGCATGCTCGAGCTCGCCGGCGTGCCGTACGTCGGGTCGGGCGTACTGGCGTCCGCCGTGGGCATGGACAAGCACTACATGAAGCTCGTGCTCGCCGCTGCGGGCCTGCCGGTCTGCCGGCACGTCCTCGTCGACCCGGGCCCGTGGGAGCCGCAACGCGAGCGCGTCGCGGCCGAGGTGGCCGGCCTGGGCTGGCCGGTCTTCGTCAAGCCCGCACGGGCGGGATCGAGCATCGGCATCACGAAGGTCGACGGTCCCGGTGGGCTGGAGGCGGCCGTCCTCGACGCGCGCCGGCATGACCCGAAGGTCATCGTCGAGGAGGCGGTTCACGGCCGCGAGGTCGAGTGCGGTGTCCTGCAGGGACGCCCGGGCGGCTCGCCCGATACCAGCGTCGTCGGGGAGATCAGGGTCGACGACACCCACGAGTTCTACGACTTCGATGCCAAGTACCTGGACGAGGAGCACGTCTCGCTGGACGTGCCCGCGGGCCTGCCCGACGAGCTGGCCGGCCAGGTCCGTTCCCTTGCTGCCCAGGCCTTCACGACGCTGTCGTGCGAAGGTCTCGCCCGTGTCGACTTCTTCCTCCGCGCCGACGATTCCCTGCTGGTCAACGAGGTCAACACCATGCCGGGATTCACGCCGACGTCCATGTTCCCGATGTTGTGGGCAGCCACCGGGCTCGACTATCCGGCGCTCGTCAACCGCCTGCTCACCACCGCCCTCGCCCGGCCCATCGGCCT
>DATHII010000002.1:0-4329 GCA_035316885.1 Jiangellaceae bacterium
AGGAGCGTCATGCACCTCCACGGGGCCGAAGCCGGCGTCGGCGAGCAGCCGAAGGGCCACCTGCTCGCCCCAGCCGGTCCCAAGCCCGGCTCCGCCCTCAGCGAGCGACACCGTCATACAGTGCAACAGGCTGATGGCGTACGTCATCGGCGCGACTGGGTTGCCGATGTTGTCCTCGAGGTTGCTGGAAATGCGAGGCTCGTTCATAAGGAATGTGCCACCCGGCTCCAAGATCGACTGGATGGAGCTGAGCACCTCGAGCGGCCGGGCCTGGTCGTGTACCGAGTTGAACACGAACGCGGCACCGAATGGTTGGGCAGAACTCAGCGTCGCCGCGTCCGCCACTTCGAACGAGACGTTGTGCAGTCGACCTACCCGAGAACGTGCGATGGCGATGGCATCGGCATCCAGGTCAAAACCGACGAACCGCGAGCTCGGGAACCGGCGCGCCATGACAAGAGTCCCGTTCCCGGAGCCGCACGCAACATCGGCGACCCGGGTGCCGGTCTCCAGCTTCTCCACCAAGCCAGGGGCGAGCGGCAGGATCTGCTGGACGAGCAGGTCGCGGTACATCGGCTGCCACAGGACGTCCATGACGTCGTGCATCCCTGGCAGGTAGGCGGCCCACGGCACGCCTCCACCTTCGGTGAAGCACTCGGCTACCGCATCACCCTGCCGGATGACCGCGGAGGCCAGGTAGGCCACGGGGGCCAGGTTGTCGTAGCTATCACCCGTCAGCACGGCCGCGTGCTCAACCGGCAGCCAGAAACATCGGCTGTCCGCGTCATACTCGACGATGCCAGCGGTTGCCATGGCGGCCAGCCACTCACGGACTACCGCTCCTGCAGACCACCACGCTCGGCGAGCTCGGCAGACGTCGCCGGGCCTGCGGCGGCCAGCTCGAACAGCCCGACACGGCGCCCGATCTCGATGAGGCAGGTGAGCAGCCCGCCGGTTATGGTCCCGATGAGCTTGGCGGCGAACTCCTCGAGAGCCGCTGCGTCGACGTCTGTCTGCTCGGTGCCTGTCTGCCGCAGGTCTGTTTGTTCGATAGTCGTCATGGCTGGACGCTACGGAGACGCAAGGTCGAAGCGCATGGGGTGAGCGCCCCATCTTTGCGACGCGGTTCAGAGGAGACCGTGTCGAGTCGTGAACAGGCTCGCCATAGCCCGGTTGGAGACACCGATCTTGGCGTAGATGTGCTCGATATGGTTGCTCGCTGTCTTCCGAGAGATCACCAGGCGTTCCGCGATCTCTTTCTGCGACCTGCCCCGCGCGAGATGTCGCAGCACCTCCACCTCCCGGGCCGTGAGTCCGGCCGGCCACTCTCGGTTGCGGCGCACGTGGTGTCCGGCGGCCCGAAGCACAGCGTCGACAGCAGCGCCGTCGAGGCGTCCGGCCCTGACCTCCTCTCGGAGGCGTGCCGCGATCTTGTCGGCAGAGAGGGCCTCACGGCACGGCCTCGGCTCCGACCACGCCTGATAGCAGTCGGCCACCGCCAGCAGCCGCCCCTCAGGTGTGAGCGACTCGGCTTTGCTTCCTCGCGGATATCCCGAGCCGTCGAGGCGTTCGTGGTGCTGTGCCGCCACCGGCGCCAGGCGTGCCAGGGCCGGAACCGAGGCCAGGATGCGATCGGTGTAATAGGGATGCAAGCGCACCCGTTCGACGTCTCCGGCGGTCAGCGGCGCGCGCTTGTCCCAGATCGTATTGGGGACACCCATCCGACCAAGATCGTGCACCAGTCCGGCCCGGTATACCGTTCTGGTGTCCGCAACCACCTCACCAGCGGCAGCAGCCGCGAGCTCGGCAACGCCGCGTGAGTGCCCCAAGGTGTACGGCGACTTCAGGTCCACAAAGTCCGCGGTGGCGGCCAGCGCTTGGTCGAGTTCGTCCTGGCTCAGCTCCCGGCCGGCGGTCGGCGCTTTGCCCATCACCGCGTCCCACGTCGCCGCCTGATCCAACTTGCCGAAAATCCCCTCGGCCTCGGCCGCGAACAGCTTCACCAGAGCCGGGTCGAGCTGGCCGCCACTGCGGGCGCGGGCCACCCCGACGGCGGCCTCCACTCCACCGGTGTGGTGGAACACCTCGACGAGATCGGCGAGCTGCACCAGGCGCGCCGGTTGCAGCACATCCTCGCCCTTGATGCCGTCCGGTTCGCCCTTGCCGTCCCAGCGCTCGAAGGTCTGAGCGACGCTATCCCGCACAGCGTCAGACAGCCCGAGGTCTTCGCTGAATGCGGAGGCGGCGCGCCAGTGATTCATGTACATCTGCTCGAGGTCATGCCTCCCGTCGGCGAGGAAGCCAACCCCGGCTTTGACGCGCTCGGCGAGCGGCCGGCCATCGCCGATATGGCGCAACAGGAAGGCGACGCTGCCTAGGGCGTCGGCGTCGTCGACGTACGCGGCGTCGTGCTTGAACGCCTGGTCGTCCCCGAACCACTTCGCCTGTTCATAGGCGTCGATGTGGCATCCCAACCAGGCCAGCATGGACGCGTAATACACGACCTCGCGTTCCTGCTCGTCCATCGCGAGGCGCTCGGCGAGGTGCAAGGCAATGTAGGTCTGCCGCAGCACGTGCTCGGTGGGGTGACCTAGTCCAAGGTCGGCACCGAAGGACAGCGCGGCGAGGAGTTCCGCCACTCGCACTCCGGTAGCTTCCACGCCCCGATTGTCATGCCGCGAAGGAGCTTTGTCAGGAGGCGAACCGGAGCTGGTACGAAGCGGCCGGCAAGCGGACCACACTCGAGCCGCGTCGGTCGGCAGCACGCCCAGCCACGTCCGAAGCAGAGCGGGTTTGGGCTGTCGCCTGATCGACAATGGCGACCAGCAGGTCGCGGGTACGTGTCGGAACGCTGCAGTCTGCTAGATCTGCTAGCTGCCGCGCCGGATGCCAAGCGTGGCGATCAGGTCCTCGTGGAGTTCCATCCACACCGTGTGGCAGGAGTCCACTCTTGGGCGGGCAACCCAGGTGAGCTCGCCTTGCTCGACTCGAGCAAGGGCGGCCGTGAAGCGGTCGTCGTACCCCCGGAACCGCGCCAATCGGTGTCCGAGTTCCTGGCAAATCGTACGGAGCTCCTCCCGAAGGGCCGACAGCGTAGTGAGCACCCGCTGGTCCCACTCCTTGTCCGTGTGCTCGTTGACAGCGAGCGGGTCCGCGCCGCTGGGCCGCAGTTGCCAGTCCGTGCAGGCACGAAGGAGTCGGTCATTGTGGGGAAGGAAGCTCAGGTACGCGTCGTGGATGCTCGAGTTCGAGTTGGTTGCGGCAAGTTCGTGAGCCAGCTGACGCTCATTTTCCGAACGTCCTGATTCGGTCAAGGTCCAGCCGGCGGTCCCGACGAATTCGACCCTCGTAATCCAGCCGAAGGCTTGAAAGTCCAGCAGCAACTCCCGTGCGAGGGTCAGATCGAGCCCGAACCGTGCAGCAACTTCGGCGTCGTCGGCCATGCCTTTGAGGCGTATTGCGTGGAGAGTCAGCAGCTCAGCGCTGGAATCGGCGGGTGTGCTCACAGACGTTCTCCTATTCCAACCAGCGACGCAATGCTGGCCGCCCCGGGAATCCAGCGAAAAGATTCGGGAACATTCACTCCGCTGGCATAGTTGAGCCTAGTACGCTCAAGTAATAAGTTGAGCGACGCAGACTCAAGACAACCCAAAAGACTTCCACCTGGAGGAAACACATCATGGCTCGTGCAGTCGGCATCGACCTCGGAACGACCAACTCCGTCGTCGCCGTACTAGAAGGTGGAGAGCCCACCGTCATTCCCAACGCCGAGGGCTCCCGGACCACCCCGTCGGTGGTCGCATTCGCGAAGGGCGGCGAGGTCCTGGTTGGCGAGGTCGCCAAGCGCCAGGCCGTCACCAACGTCGACCGCACCATCCGCTCCGTCAAGCGCCACATGGGCACCGACTGGAAGGTGCGGATCGATGAGAAGGATTACCACCCCCAGCAGATCAGCGCCTTCGTTTTGCAGAAGCTCAAGCGAGACGCAGAGGCCTACCTGGGTGAGCAGGTCACGCACGCGGTCGTCACCGTTCCCGCCTACTTCTCTGACGCGCAGCGCCAGGCGACCAAGGAGGCCGGCGAAATCGCTGGCCTGATCGTCGACCGCATCATCAACGAACCGACGGCCGCAGCCCTCGCGTACGGTCTGGACAAGACCGATCAAGATCAGACGATCTTGGTCTTCGACCTCGGTGGTGGCACCTTCGACGTCTCCCTGCTGGAGATCGGCGACGGCATTTTCGAGGTCAAGGCCACCAAGGGCGACAACCGCCTCGGCGGTGACGACTGGGATGCCCGAGTCGTCGACTGGCTGGTCAAGCAGTTCAA
>DATHII010000003.1:0-16691 GCA_035316885.1 Jiangellaceae bacterium
GCGAGCCGGTCCTGGGCCGTCTCCAGCAGGGCGGGTGTCCAGTCGCGATCGACGCGGTAGTGATCGGCGAGGAGCGCCAGCCGTACCGCGGCGGACTCGACACCGTCAGCGCGTAGCCGGGAGACGAAGACCAGGTTGCCCTCGGACTTCGACATCTTCTCGCCCCCGCAACCGACCATGCCCGCATGGACATAGGCGCGCGCGAACGGCCAGTGGCCGGTGGCGACCTGCGCTTCGGAAGCCGACATGTCGTGGTGCGGAAACACCAGGTCGGTGCCCCCGCCCTGGATGTGCATGCCCTCGCCGAGATGGCCGAGCGCGATAGCCGCGCACTCGACGTGCCAGCCGGGCCGCCCCCGCCCGTACATGCTCTCCCACGCCGGCTCGCCCGGGCGCTCCCGCTGCCAGAGCAGACTGTCCAGCGGATCCTTCTTGCCCGGCCGGTCCGGGTCTCCCCCACGTTCGGCGAACAGCGCGAGCATGGTCTCGCGGGGCAACCCCGAGACCTCGCCGAAATGACGGTCCGACGCGATTGAGAAGTACAGGTCGCCGTCGACCTCGTACACGGCGCCGGCCCCGCGCAACCGGTCGATGAGGTCGACGACGAGCGGCATCGACTCCACGACGCCCACGAACTGATCGGGCGGCAGGACGCGCAGCCACGCCATGTCGTCACGGAAGAGCTGGATCTGCTCCTGCGCCAGGACTGCCCAGTCCTGACCGATCTGCCCCGCCCGCTCGAGCAGCGGGTCGTCGATGTCCGTCACGTTCTGGACGTAGCGCACCGGCGTCCCGCTGTCCCGCAACGCCCGGTTCAGCACGTCGAAGCCGACGTAGGTAGCCGCGTGGCCGAGATGGGTGGCGTCGTACGGGGTGATGCCGCAGACATACATCCGTGCCGGAAGGTCCGCCGCCGCTGTGCGGAGGCTCCCCGTCGCCGTGTCGTGGACACGGACGGCCTGCCCTCGACCGGCGAGGCCGGCGAGGTGGGGACCGGCCCACGCCTGCACGCCGTCGAGCCTATCCGCCGGTCCGTCGCCCTCCGCTCAGAACGGCGGCCAGGGGATCGGGACCCGACCGGTCGCGGGGCCGGGGAACCGACCCGACGCGAGCAACCCGTCGACGCGGGCGGCCGTGGCCGCGACCTCGTCCGCGCTCAGCACTGCGGACAGGTCATCGCCGAGGTCGGCGCGCAGCCCCTGTGCGAGTTCGGTCAGGGCGTCCTGCTCGGCATCAGTGAACGGCTGGCCCGCCCACCCCCACAGCACGGTCCGCAGCTTCGGGTCGACGTGGAAGCAGACCCCGTGGTCGACTCCCCACACCGCGGCGTCGGGTGCCACCAGGACGTGCCCGCCCTTGCGGTCAGCGTTGTTGACGACGAGGTCGAACAGCGCCATCCGCCGCAGCGGCGGATCGTCGGCGTGCACGAGCGCCACCGGCTCGCCGACCTCGTCGACAGCATCGAGCACCCGTACCCATCCATCGGGAACCGCGTCCGGAGCCACCACGTCGACGAGTTCGGTTCCGTCGTGGTCGATCCACAGCTGACACATGCCCGGCCCGAACGGCCCATCCCGCAGGATGGTCGCCGGGACGAGCCGCCAGCCCGCGGCCTCCGACACGAGGTACGCCGCGACCTCGCGCGCCGCCAGGGTGCCGTCGGGGAAGTCCCACAGCGGCCGCTCCCCCGCCACCGGCTTGTACACACAGCGCAGCTCACCTGCGCCGTCGGAGCCGCGCAAGCGGCACAGAAGGGTCGCGTTCGAGGCCACCACGAGCCGACCCTCCACGGTCAGCTCGCCGTCCCTCAGCAGGGCGGGCACCGGGGAAGCCACTAGCTCCGGCGCCGGTAGCCGTTCTGCCGGGGGCAGATGTGACCCTCCGGGTCGAGCGGGAGCGCGCACAGCGGGCAAAGCGGCCGGCCGGCCGCCACCAGCGCCTGCGTGCGCTGGACGAACGCACGCGCAGAGGCACCTGAGATGCGCACGACCATCAGATCACGGTCGTCGGGCTCGTCCACAGCCTCCGGCTCGGGGTCGTCACCCTCCTCGGCCTGCCTGACCGCGAAGGCCTCGATGACCACCCGGTCGTCCGCGCCGTCCCAGGCGAGTGTCAGCGTGCCGACGCGGAACTCCTCGACGATCGGCTGGTCGAGCGGGTCGAGGTCCTCGAGCTCCGCCGGCGCCAGCGCCGGGACCGGGGCCGCCCCTGCCGAACGCCGCACGACCTCGTCGAGGAGTGCGTCCAGGCGCTCCGCCAGCAGCGAGACCTGCTCCTTCTCGACCACGACGCTCGCCAACCGCGCGGCGTCGCGGGCCTGGAGGAAGAACGTGCGCTGGCCCGGCTCGCCGACGGTGCCGACGACGAAGCGTTCCGGCGGATCGAAAGCGAAGACCTGGCGTGGCACGGCTTCGACCCTACGACGTTCCCGTGGTGCCGCCCACCGTCGCGCGATTCGACGCCGGCCGCCGGCGCCGACCCCGCCGACCCAGTCCGGACAGGTCACCGCCGGTGTCGTTGAGGCGGACGACGAACGGACGCAGGTCGGTGTAGTCGACGATCGTGACCGAGCCCGGGTCGACCACCAGGCGCTGGAAGAGATCGAGATGCAGGCCGAGGGCATCGGCCACCACGGCCTTGATCACGTCACCGTGCGAAACCGCTGCCCACACCGCGTGTGCGCCCGCGGCTACGGCGACCCGGGCGTCGTGTGAACGCACCGCCTCGACCGCCCGGGCCTGGACGGCGCGCAGGGACTCGCCACCGGGAAAGGTGGCGGCCGACGGAGTGGCCTGCACGACCTTCCAGAGCTTCTCCCGGACGAGCTTCGCGAGCGGGCGACCGGTCCAGTCGCCGTAGTCGCACTCGGTGAGCCGGTCGTCGAACTCCACGGCGGGCGCGCCACCGTCAGCGGCAAGGGCCGTTGCGGTGTCGTGGCAGCGCTCCAGCGGGCTCGATACCAGCGCCGCGAGCTTCACCCCCGCCAGCCTCAGAGCGAGTGACCGCGCCTGCTCACGACCGACCTCGTCGAGCTGCGTTCCCGGGGCCCGGCCGGCCAGGACGCCGGACGAATTCGCGTCGGTGCGACCATGACGGACGAGCAGGACGGTCGGCACACGCCGAGCCTACGGAAGAGTCGGCACGTGGCACGCCACACGCCCGCTGCGCGCTGTCCGTCACCCTTTCGCGGATCACGCCGTGCGACGAGACGCATACCAGGGCATGATGAACTACGCACGCGGTCATGCCCCGATCCGGAGGGAGATCAGGGTCGACGATGTGGATCCCCGGTAGGCGAGCGACCGCCGGCGCGGCCGCCGCCGCGGTGTGCGCCCTGGTCTGGTCCGCACCCTCTCTTGCGGCGGCGCAGACGGAGCCTGCGCCCTCCCCGACATCGTTGCCGGAGCCCTCCCCCGAGCCGACGCCGTCCCCGCCGGCTCCCACACCCACTCCCACACCCACATCCCCACCGCCCGCGCCCGCCCCACCGCCCGCGTCACCGACCGCACCGTCCGCACCGACCGCACCGACCATCAACGCTCCGGCGGTGCCACGGACCGTCGCACCCGACAACTACCGCGATGACACCGACCCCCTCGGTGACCACGCCCACGACGTCATGTCGGCACACTCGATGGCGGTTGTAGAAGCCGAGGCGCTGCTCGAGCAGGCACTGGCCGAGCTCGGCACCGCGCAGGCGGCGGTCGTCAAGGCCCAGGCGGACGCCGAGGTGGCCCGGACGGCGCTCGAGGAGGCGCGCCGGGCCGTCGACGTTGCTGTCGAGGAGGAGAGCCGTGCCATGCGCGAACTCTCCGAGATCGTCCAGCGGATCGCCGATGCCCGGCACGATCTCGGCGCCGTGGCCCGCGACGCGTACCAGGGCCTGTCCATGGCGACCCTGTCGGTCGTGCTCGACGCGGACACGCCCGCCGAGTACGCCGACAGCTACGTCGGCGTACGCAGTGTCCTGCGGGCCGGTGACGCCGCCTTGGGCCAGCTCGCGGTCGAACAGGCCGACCTGCTCGACGCCCGGCAGAAGCTGCGCGCCATCCGCGAGAGCAAAGAGGAACTCGCCGAGGCCGCCGCCACCGCGGTCACGGCGAAAGAGGCCGCCGTGACCGCCGCTGTCGCCGCGCAACGCGACCTCGACGAGGCCGCCGCCGTTCGGCTCGACGCCCTGCGCGCCGCCGAGGAGGCGCGACAACGCGATTACGAGCGCTACCAGGAGTTCCTCGCCGTGTCCGAGGCGCTCCGCCCGATGATCGTCGACCTGTCCGCCCTGCTCGTGCAGACGTCGGCCACGGTGTTCGGCACCGGCAGGTTCGTCCGACCCGGCACCGGCGAGGTCACGTCGGAGTTCGGCATCCGGCGGCATCCGATCACCGGGGTGGTCAAGCTCCACACGGGAACCGACATCGGGCGCGGCGACGGATTCGTCTACGCCGCCGACGCAGGCACCGTCGTCAAGGCGGAGTGGAACCGCGCGTACGGCTTCATGACGGTCATCGACCACGGTCGTGGCGTCACGACGCTGTACGGCCACCAGGCCGCGATGTATGTGCAGGCGGGCCACCGCGTCGGCCAAGGCACTCGGATCGGCGTCATCGGCTCGACCGGATACTCCACCGGCCCGCACCTGCATTTCGAGGTCCGTCGAGACGGCGAGCCGATCGACCCGTGGCCGCTGATCGCCCTTTCTCCGCTGCCTGCAGGTGCTGCCCGCTGACCACACCAGCCTTCACGCGTCGATCACGCCGCCGGCAGCCAGCCCCAGCACCAGCACGCCCAGCGCGATCCGGTACACCACGAACGGCGCGTAGGAACGGTGCTCGAGCCACCGGAACAACCACGCGATCACCGCGTAGCCGACCGCGAAGGCAACGGCCGTAGCGAGCAGGAGCGGTCCGAGACCGTACTCGCTGCCTTCGGCGAGCGCGGCGGGCCACTCGAACAGGCCAGCCCCCAAGACGGCCGGGATTGCCAGGAGGAAAGCGAAGCGGGCGCACGCCGCCCGCTCGTACCCCAGGAACAGGCCCATGCTGATCGTCGCCCCCGAGCGTGAGACGCCAGGGACCACGGCCAGCGCCTGGGCGATGCCGAAAGCAACCGCGTGCGGCAGCGTCAGCGACTCGATCGGACGGTTGATCGCGCCCACCCGGTCGGCGACACCGAGGATCACTCCCAGGGCCACCAACGTCGTCCCGATGACCCACAGCGAACGGAAGTCGTCCTCGATGACGTCCTTGAGGGCGAGGCCCACCACGACGATCGGCAGGGAACCGGCGATGACATACCAACCCATCCGGGCGTCATGGGGATCCCAGTCGCCGGCGCGGTCCGCGCCGCGGGCGAGCAGTGAGCGGGCCCATGCGCCGACGATGCGCCAGATGTCCTTGGCGAAGTAGAGGATGACGGCGGTCTCGGTGCCGATCTGGACGACGGCGGTGAACGCGGCGCCGGGGTCGTCCCACCCCAATAGCTCGGGGTAGATCCGCAGGTGGGCGCTGGACGAGATCGGCAGGAACTCCGTCAGCCCCTGGAGCACGCCGAGGACGACGGCCTGGACCCACTCGGTCACCCCGGGTCACCGGCCAGGCCGGCCGCCTCCACCGCGTCCACCAACGTCCGCAGATGCGATACGCGCTCCTCGACGCTGCCCTGGTTGACCGCCACTGACAGCGTCGTGACACCGGAGTCCGCATAGGCGTGCAGCCGGTCGCGGATCCGCTCGGCCGGCCCGATCAGCGCGGTCCGGTCGACGAACTCGAACGGTACGGCCTCGGCGGCCTCGCGGTGCCTGCGGTCGAGGAAGAGGTCCTGCACCCGCTTGGCCGCCTCGGCGTATCCCATTCGAACCGCGAGCTGGTTGTAGAAGTTCTGCCGGCGGCTGCCCATTCCGCCCAGGTAGAGGGCCGAGTAATTGCGCACCGGCGCTGCGCAGGCCTCGAGATCGTCCCCCACCACGACAGGAACGGTCGGGACGACGTCGAAGCCCGCCATCGTGAGACCTGCCGCTGCGCGCCCGCTGCGGACGTGGCCCAACGAGTCGGCGGTGAGCTCGGGAGCGAAGAAGATCGCCAACCACCCGTCGGCGATGGCACCGGCGAGCTCGAGGTTCCGCGGGCCGACGGCGGCGAGGTAGACGGGAATGCGCTCGCGTACCGGATGAACCGTGAGCTGTAGTGCCTTGCCGGGTCCATCGGGTAGCGGGAGCGTCCAGTGCTCACCCTCGTAGGCGAGCCGTCCGCGGCTGAGGGCGGTGCGGACGATCTCGACGTACTCGCGGGTGCGGCCGAGCGGCTTGTCGAAGCGCACCCCGTGCCAGCCTTCGGACACCTGCGGACCGGACACGCCCAGGCCGAGGCGGAACCGCCCGCCGGACAGGCCGTCCAGGGTGGCCGCCGTCATTGCCGTGCAGGCGGGCGTCCGGGCGGGGATCTGCATGACGGCGCTGCCGACGTCGATCCGCTCGGTCTGCGCGGCGACCCAGGACAGCACGGTCGGGGCGTCGGACCCGTACGCCTCGGCCGCCCAGACCACCGAGTACCCCAGCCGGTCGGCCTCCCTGGCCAGCACGAGGTTGTCGCGGTCGCCCCCGGAGCCCCAGTAGCCGAGGTTGAGCCCGAGCCGCATCGTTCCCCTCCTTGGCGGGTCCAGGGCCCCGCCGCGCCGGACCGGATCGATCGGTCCGCGCGACTCTACCGGCGCTCTCGGCTCGACCCGGCGCGACCCGGGCGGCCGGTCGCAGCCCGTTCCCGCGAGCGGCTGGATAATCTCCGGCCGTGGAACAGCGACGGCTCGGCCGCAGTGGGCTTCGGGTGTCCCGGCTCGCCCTCGGGACCATGACATGGGGCAGGGACACCGACGTGCACGAGGCCCGCGACCAGCTCGAGGCCTTCGCCGAGCTCGGCGGCACCCTCGTCGACACCGCGGCGTCGTACGGCGACGGCCAGAGCGAACGCGTTCTCGGCGAGTTGCTGGAGTCCGTAGTGCCTCGCGCCGAGATCGTCGTCGCGACGAAGGCCGGGATGTCCCGTATGAGTGGCCGCCGGGTGGTCGACGTCTCCCGGCGGGCGCTGCTCGACCAGCTCGACGCTTCCCTCGACCGCCTGGACACCGATTACGTCGACCTCTGGCAGGTGCAGACGTGGAGCGACGACGTCCCACCGGACGAGACCTTGGCGGCGCTCGACTACGCAGTCACCTCGGGCCGGGCGCGCTACGTGGGCGTGTCGAACTACGGCGGCTGGCAGACCGGCTGGTCAGCGGCACATCAGGCGTCCGTCCCGAGCCGGGTACCGCTGGTCTCCACCCAGGTCGAGTACTCCCTGGTGCAGCGCGGTATCGAACGCGAGGTGCTCCCGGCGGCCGCGGGGCTCGGCCTCGGGGTGCTGGCATGGTCACCGCTGGGCCGTGGCGTCCTCACCGGCAAGTACCGCACGGGCACGCCGGCGGACTCGCGGGCGGCGTCGCCACACCTTGCCGGTTTCGTCGAGGCCTACCTCGACCCGCGGTCCCGGCAGGTTGTCGAGGCGGTCTCGACGGCCGCTGAGGGTCTCGGCGTGCAGCCCCTGGAGGTGGCGCTCGCCTGGGTGCGCGACCGGCCTGGCGTGACGGCACCCGTAGTCGGAGCGCGGACGGCCGCGCAATTGCGCGGTGTCCTCGCCGTGGAGGAGCTGACCCTCCCGGCCGAGATCCGCTCCGCTCTCGACGAGATCTCCGTCCCGCCCCTGGGGTATCCCGAACGCCTGTGGTGATCACTCCGTCTCGTCGGCGCGCATCTCGTCGAGGCGGTACACGACCGCCTGCTCGTCGGCCACGCCGAACGGGTCCTCGATCAGCGATGGCGCGTCGTCCTCGATCTCCTGCATCCAGACCGTGCCGCCGCGCGGAACCAAGCCGGCGAGCTCGGCCCGCTGGTCGAGTCCGTCGACGCCGTACGCATGGAATAGCTGGTAGAGCGCTCGTGCGGCGTTGTTCACGTCCGAGACCGCCGCCTCATCGGTGTCGTCCGGGTAGAGCTCGGCGTATGCCTGCCGGGCGGCGGCCAGCAGGGCGTCGTCATCGGCGACGGTGTAGTCGCGGCGGAGAAGCAGCGCGATCTTCGCCAGCCGCTGGTCAAATTCCTCGCCCTCGTCTTCGACCTGCGGGCCCTCGGCGAACTCCCACGGGGTGACCTCGTCGAGCAACGTGAACAGAAGGTCGTCGTAGCGTGACGCGGCCTCCCGCAGCGCCGAGTACGCACCCTGCACGGCGACATCCGCCTCGCCCGTGCTGTCGATGCACGCGGCGAGGTGCGCCTCGAGGGCGTCGGTGAGGTCGTCGAGGGTGTCGTTGAGCCGGGCCTGGTCCTGCGGCGACGTGGTCACGGTGCCGACCGTACCCGGGCGGGCATGGCACCATGTGCCGATGGCGAGCCCCACCGCCTCCGTCCGGCCGAGGACGGAGTACGAGTTCCACCACCTGCTGCTTCCGCGCGGTACATCCCGCGGGGCTGCCCGACGGCTGCTGACCGACCACGCCGAGTACGGCCACTGGGAGCTCGCCCGCCTCCGGCTCTATCCCGACGGCACCCGCAAGGTGACCCTTCGGCGCCGGATTCTCCGCGTGGCCCGCGCCGCCGCGCTCTGACCCTGCAAAGCCCGACGCGATCGCCCTTCGCTTCCCAACTTGTGGCGGGTTTGCAACCCCTCGTCGACGCAGGACACGTTCCAAACCCGCCACAAGTTGGCGGCAGTGTCGTCCACAAGGCCTGCCGAGGCCGTGTCACCGTCCACAGGTCAGGCCGCTGACGTGGTGGTCGATGGTGCGCCGCAGTCGGGTGACCACATGCCGATTCCCCCCATGGTTCCCTACCGTCTCCTGTTTGGTCCCTTTCTCGGCCGGGCCGCTGTCGACGCCGGCCTGCTCACCAAGCGCCAGTTGCAGTCCAAGCCGTGGGTACGACTCCTGCGCAGTGTCTACGCACACCGCGATCTTCCCCTGACCGACCTGGTACGAGCGCGCGCGCTGCTTCTCGTTGTGCCCGGCCGTTCGGTGGTAGCCGGCTTGACGGCGGCTTGGCTGCACGGCGCGTGGCAACCCTTGCCGGGTCGTTCCGTGCCACTTCAGTACGCCCGTCCTCGAGCGGCGACCAGCAGCCGACCGGCCGGAACCCACCTGTCCCGCCGGGTTCTGCAGGTCGACGGCACCTGCCTGAGCGACCTCGTCGAGGTCGGTGGCGTCGTCGCCGTCTCACCGCTACGTACCTGCTTCGACCTCATGCGGGCGCGCAACCTCGTCGAGGCCGTCGTCGTCGCCGATGCCTTCGCGCACGCCTGCGTGGTCGACCTGCCCTGGCTCGCGGCCTACGTCGGGATGCACCGGCGGTGGCCCGGTGTCCGCCGGAGTTCTCTGGCCGTCGAGCTCTCGTCGGCCGACAGCCGCTCGCCCGGTGAGACCCGGCTGCGGATGGTCGTCGTGCTCTCGGGCTTCCCTGTGCCACTGGTGAATCCGCCGGTCTTCACCGGCGATCCACCCATGCTGGCGGGCTATCCGGACCTGGTCATCGTCGTGAATTACCCGGTGCTCGGCCTCGAGTACGACGGCGCCTACCACGACGACCACGAGCAGCGCCAAGCCGACAACCGTCGCGAGAACACGCTCACGCGCGCTGGCCTCCCCCTGCTCCGGTACGGCGCAGAATCGGTGCGACGCGACCGCGAGCTGATCGTCGCCGACATCACCGCGATGACCGGCCTTCGACCGACGGCCTACTTGCGCGACGAGGACTTCCGACGCCCTCCGCCTCCCATGGCCTGGTAGCCGGCCGACTTGTGGCGGGTTGGCAACCCCTCGTCGACGCAGGACACGTTCCTAACCCGCCACAAGTTGGGAGGCCGACCGTGGGCGGGACGGACGAAGCGACCGTGGCTCAGGCGAGGTCGAGGAAGTGGTCGAGGACCCGTGCGCCGAAGCGCAGGCCGTCGATCGGCACCCTCTCGTCGACGCCGTGGAACATGCCCGCGAAGTCGAGGCCCGGCGGCAGGCGCAGCGGCGAGAACCCGAATCCCCTGATGCCGAGCCCGCTGAAGGCCTTGGCGTCGGTACCGGCGGACAGGCAGTACGGGACCGCCATGGCGCCCGGATCCTCGGCGACCAGCGCGGCGCTCATGGCCTCGACCAGGTCGCCCGTGAACTCGGTCTCCAGGGCGATGTCGGACACGAGCACGTCGCGTCGCACTCGTGGCCCGAGGACCTCGTCCAGGGTGGCGCGGAACTCCGCCTCATGACCGGGCAGGAAGCGCCCGTCGACGTGGGCCTCGGCCCGGCCGGGGATGACGTTGTGCTTGTATCCGGCCCTCAGCATGGTGGGGTTGGTGGTGTTGCGAAGGGTGGCGCCGATGACCTTCGCCACGCCGCCGAGGGTCCGGACGAGCTGTTCGCGGTCGTTCGGGTCGAGCGTGACACCGTACGCCTCCGACGCTGCATCGAGGAAGTACCGGACGGTGGGGGTCAGCCGTAGCGGCCACTCGTAACGTCCGAGCCGGGCGACCGCCTCGGCGAGCTCGGTCACGGCGTTGTCGTGGTTGACCATCGATCCGTGCCCCGCCGTGCCCTCGACGGTCAGCCGCATCCACTCGATGCCCTTCTGAGCGGTCTCGACCAGGTACAGACGCAGGTCGTCGCGGACGGTGAGGCTGAAGCCCCCGACCTCGCTGATTCCCTCCGTGCAATCCTCGAACAGCTCGGGGTGATGGTCGGCCACCCAGTGGCTGCCGAGTACCCCACCGGCCTCCTCGTCGGCCAGGAAGCACAGGACGAGCGGACGGGCGGGCGGGCGGCCCGTGCGCAGCCGGTCGCGGACGACGGACAGGATCATCGCGTCCATGTCCTTCATGTCGATTGCGCCGCGGCCCCAGATGCAGTCGTCGGCGATCTCACCGGAGAACGGATCGTGAGTCCAGTCCGCAGCGTCAGCCGGGACCACGTCGAGGTGCCCGTGCACGAGCAGCGCGTCGGTGCGCGCCGGCTCAGCGCCGTCGAGGCGCGCGACCACGGTCGTGCGGCCCGGCTCGGACTCCAGCACCACCGGCTCGATCCCCACCTCGGAGAGCTTCTCGGCGACGTACTCGGCCGCCTTGCGTTCACCGGGGCCGCTGCCGTCGCCGTAGTTCGAGGTGTCCAGGCGGATCAGGTCGCGGCACAGGTCGACGACCTCACCGTCGGGCGCGGCAGACTCCGGCGAGGTCTCGGTCATACCCCGTATCCTGCCCTCTGCGGTCACCCGAGGAAGCCACGCAGCAGCGCGGCAGTGCCCTCCAGGTGCTCCTCCATCGCCTGCCTGGCCGCCGTCGGTCGTCCGGAGAGCACGGCGTCGACGACCCGCCGGTGCTGCTCGGTGGAGTGCTCGAGGTTGCGTGGCAACAGCGGGATCGCGTCGAGCAGGTCGTTCAGCCGCATCCGGACGTCGGCGACCGCCGCCGACAGCGAGGGCGAGCCCGCCATGCCAGCCAGGGCCACGTGCAGGCGCGAGTCGATCGGCCGGTACTCGCTGATCTCGACGGCACGCTCCTCCGCCAGCATCCGGCGCAGCGCGGTCACCTGCTCGGGCGGATGGTCACGCTGCGCGGCCAGCTCGACCGCACCCGGCTCGAGCACCTGGCGAAGCAGTAGCGCATCGGTGAGCTCGTCGCCCATGTCGTCGGCGATCGCGCGCACGTCGCGGGCGTCGCGCCGCCACGCCGCGGTCGGCAGCACGAACGTCCCCCCGGAACGGCCGCGCCGGGACTCGAAGAAACCCTCCTGCGCCAGAGCCCGGATCGCTTCGCGCAGGGTCACCCGGCTGACCCCGAACTGCTGAGCCAGTTCGCGCTCACTCGGCAGCCGCTCCCCAGGTCGCACCTGGCCGAGCTTGACCGCCTGCAGCAGCCTCTCGACCGTCTCCTCGAAGGCATTTCCGCCGCGGATGCGGCGGAACACCGGGTGCGGGACGGCCAACACGGTCACACTCGCACGCTACTCGGGCGTCACGTACGCGGCGGTGATACCTCCGTCGACGACGAAGGTCGACCCGTTGACGTATGAGGACTCGTCGCTGGCGAGGAACAGCGCCGCAGCGGCGATCTCCCGCGCCGTCGCCAGCCGACCCATCGGCAGGTGCACGCGCCGGCGCTCGTAGGTGGCCGGGTCCGCACCGAACAGCCGCATGAGCAGCGGCGTCTCGACCGGACCGGGGCACAGCGCGTTGACCCGCACCCCCCGCCTGGCGAACTCGACCGCCAGCTCGCGCGACATCGACAGCACGGCGCCCTTGGATGCGGTGTAGGAGATCTGCGACGTGGCAGCGCCCATCAGCGCGACGAACGAGGCGACGTTGATCACCGAACCGCCGCCGGCCGCGAGCAGGTGCGGGATGCCGTGCTTGCAGCACAGGAACACGCCCCGGGTGTTCACCTGCTGGACGAGGTCCCACGCCTCGACGCTGGTGTCCAGTACGGATGCGTCGTCGGCCGGCATGATGCCGGCATTGTTGTAGAGCACGTCGATCCGGCCGTACCGGCCCGCGACGGCGTCGTAGAGGCCCGCCACGCTCTCCTCGTCGCCGACCTCGACCCGATGGAAGAACGCGTCAGGGCAGTCCGCTGCGGTAGCCGTGCCGGCCTGCTCGTCGACGTCGGCCACGCACACCTGCGCACCGTGCTCGGAGAAGAGCAGGGCAGCCTCACGGCCGATCCCACCCGCGGCGCCGGTGATCACCACGACCTTGCCCTCGAGACGACCGCTGCCCATTTCCTCACCTCTCCGTGGCGACGAACACGTTCTTGACCTCGGAATAGGCGTCCATGGCGTGCATTCCCAGTTCACGGCCGAAACCGGACTGTTTGAACCCCCCGAACGGCGTGCTCACGCGTACTGAGCTGTTGCTGTTCACCGACAGGACGCCGGTGTCGATCGCCCGGACCACCCGCATCGCCCGGCTGACATCGCGGGTCCACACCGAGCCCGAGAGTCCGTACGGCGTGTCGTTGGCGAGCCGGATCGCGTCGGCCTCGTCGTCGAAAGGCAGGATCGTGACGACCGGCCCGAAGACCTCCTCGCGCACCACCCGCGCGTCCTCCGGGGCCGCCAGCACCGTGCACGGGTACCAGAAGCCAGGTCCGTCGGGGACCTCGCCGCGCAGGAGCACCTCCACGCCACCGTCCTCACCGTCGACGTAGGTTGCGACCCGGTGGCGCTGCTCGGCGGAGACCAGCGGCCCCATCTCGGTGCGCTCGTCCTCGGGATCGCCGACCCGCAGGCCGCGGGTCGCTGCCAGCAGGAGGTCCACGAACCGGTCGTACGCTCTCCGCTCCACCAGGATCCGCGAACGGGCGCAGCAGTCCTGCCCCGCGTTGGCGAACACGGCGTAGGGTGCGGCGGCGGCCGCCCGCTCGAGGTCGGCGTCGGCGAACACCACGTTTGCGGACTTCCCACCCAGCTCGAGTGTCACCCGGGTGACGTGGGCCGCCGCCGCGGCCATCACCGTGCGACCGACCTCCGTGGACCCGGTGAACGCCACCTTGGCGACGCCGGGATGCTCGACCAACCGCTGGCCGATCACACTCCCCCGGCCCGGCACGACCGTGAGGACCCCCTCGGGCAGTCCCGCCTCGAGGGCCAGGGCGCCCAGCCGTTGGGCGCTCAGCGGTGTGAGCTCGGCCGGCTTGAGGACCACCGTGTTGCCGCAGGCGAGGGCCGGTGCCACCTTCCAGCTGGCGATGTTCAGCGGGAAGTTCCACGGCGTGATCAGTCCGACCACGCCCAAGGCCTCGCGGAATGTCATGTCGACGCCGCCCGCGACCGGGATCGTCTCGCCGTGGTGCTTGTCCACGGCACCCGCGTAGTAGTGGAAGACCTCCGCGACCATGCCCACCTCGGCGCGGGAGTCGGCCAGTGGCTTGCCGACGTTTCGGGTCTCGAGCAGTGCCAGCTCTTCGTGGTGCTCTTCCACGAGCGCCGCAAGCCGGCGGAGGAGCCGGGCCCGGTCCGCCGGCGCCACGGCCCGCCAGGCCGGGGCCGCCGCACTGGCCTGGACGACGGCGGCATCGAGGTCCTCGACCGTGCTGTCATGCACCTCGGCGATCGGTGCCTCCGTCGCCGGGTTGTAGACGGTGGTCACGCGCGTGCCTTCCGGGCGGTACGGGCAGCGGCGACGAGCGCCGAGAACAGCGCGACGTCGCCGTCGGCCTCCGGGTGCCAGAGCACCCCCAGGCAGAAGTCACGCTCAGGGTCCTCGACGGCCTCCAGCGTGCCGTCCGGCGCGTGCGCGACGGCGACCATTCCCTTGCCCGGCTCGAGCGGCGCCTGGTGGTGGTACGACGACACGGTCAGCTCGGTTCCGACGATCGACGACAGCAGGCTCCCGGGCACGATGGCGACGTGGTGGCGGGTGAAGCCTCCGGGCTCGCCGCGATGTGGGGTCGCAGTCGCGCCCGACCGTTCGTCCGGCAGGTGCTGGTCGAGCGCAGCGCCGCGGGCGACGGTCAGCAGTTGGGCGCCGCGGCAGATCCCCAGGATCGGCAGGTCGCGGTCATGCGCCTCGGCCAGCAGCGCCAGTTCGCCGCTGTCCCGGTCCGGGCGGACCTGGGTGGTCTGCTGGTGTGCCGGCCGGCCGTAGTGCTCAGGCCCGATGTCGGACCCGCCGGCGAGGACGAGCCCGTCGAGGACGGCGACGGTCTCTGCCGCGGCGGCCGCCATCGGCGGCACGACCAGTGGGCGGCCACCGGCCTTGGCGACGAGGTCGACGTATGCAGCGGGTACGAGGACGGCGGGCACGTCCCAGTCGCCCCATCGGGCCTGCTCGACATAGCAGCTGATGCCGATGAGAGGTCTCTGCTGCGGTGCGGGCTCGCCGTCGGGCATCTGGGAAGTCATGTCTGCTCGAACAACCGCTCTCGCTCGTAGCAGGTGACCACCTCGTCGAAGAGCCGCTGCTCCGTCCGCGCATAGGTGAGGTAGTGGTCGACGACCTCGTCGCCGAACGCGGCCCGGGCGATGGTGGACACCTCGAACGCGGCGACGGCCTCACGGAGCGTGGAGGGCACCCGCGGCAACTCCTCGTGTGCGTACGCGTTGCCCGTGAACACCGTTGGTGCGGGAAGGTCGTTCTCGATGCCGTGCAGGCCGGCCGCGATGATCGCAGCGAACGCGAGGTACGGGTTGGCGTCGGCCCCCGGGATCCGGCACTCGACCCGCAGCCCGTCGTCGCGGCCCACCAGGCGGAAGCCGCAGGTCCGGTTGTCCCGACCGACGGCCATGGTCGTGGGGGCCCAGCTCTCGCTGGCGAAGCGCTTGTAGGAGTTCACGTTCGGCGCGATGAACACTGTGAGGTCGCGCAGAACACCGGTGAGCCCAGCGAGGTAATGACCGAACACCCCGCTGGGCTCACCGCCCTCCCCCGCCGGGAACAGGTTCCGGTCGCCGTCCAGCGTCCACAGGCTGGAGTGGATGTGGCAGGAGCTGCCGATCCAGTCGTGCGCGGGCTTGGCCATGAACGTGACGGCCTTGCCCTGCTGGTGGGCGATCTCCTTGGCGCCGTTCTTGTAGACGACATGCCGGTCGGCCGTCGTCAGCGCGTCGGCGTACCGGAAGTTGAGCTCGTGTTGGCCATGCCAGGCCTCTCCCTTGGAGAACTCGACCGGCAGGCCGGCGCCCTTCATACCCCGGCGCAGGGCTCCCACATAATCCTCGTCCATCGTGGTGGCGAGGACGTGGTAGTCGAGGATGTACGGGACCGAGGGCTGCAGGTCGCGGTAGTGCTTGGCCCGGGCGCCGCGGTAGGAGTCGTCGAACAGGTAGAACTCCAGCTCCGAGCCGATCATCGGTTCGAAGCCCAGCCTCCGGGCCCGCTCGACCTGGCCCTGCAGGACCTGCCGCGGCGAGGCCGGAACCGGCGAACCGTCCTCGAACGCCACGTCACACAGCACGAGCGCCGTGCGGTCGAGCCACGGGATCCGTCGTAGCGTCGCCAGGTCGGGCAGCAGGTGGAGGTCGCCGTACCCCTCGTCCCAATTGGCCATCCGGTAGCCCGCGACCGGCTCCATCTCCATGTCCAGCGCGAGCAGGTAGTCGCACGCCTCGAGCCCGTGGTCGACGACCTCGTCGCAGAAGTAGTCGCCGTCGACCCGCTTGCCCATCAGCCGGCCCTGCATGTCGGTGAAGCACGTGAGCACCGTGTCGATCTCGCCGGACGCCACCGCCCCGCGCAGGCCGTCGACGTCGAGCATCCCCCGGATCGACGGGCCGGTTGCGGGGCGTGGCGTACGACCCCCCATCAGTGCCCGGCCGGCTCCGTGTCGGGGGCGTCGTCGCCGGATCCGCCGACGACGTCGGAGACGCGGGTGGACCCGTACCCCTCCGCCTCGGGGTCGCCATGTTCTCCCCGGGTCATGGCGAACTCCTCCTCGGGCGACAGCACGAGCCGGTGGCGGCCGACCAGGGCGAAGTACACGATGGCGGCGAGGAACCAGATCGCCACGCCGACGACACCCGGACGGTAGTCGGCGTTGAAGAACAGCGAGACCAGCGACACGGCCGCGATCACGCCGGCGACGACCGCACCCGGGACCCCGAGGCGACTGCGATAGGGCCGTGCGATGTTCGGCTGGTTCCGCCGGAGCAGGACGAAGGACACCATCTGCATGAGGTAGGAGATGACGGCCCCGAAGACG
>DATHII010000004.1:0-6055 GCA_035316885.1 Jiangellaceae bacterium
CACATTTGTGTGAGCGGGCTGGCTTAGCCGATGGCGTCGGCCAGCGCATTCGTGCCGCCGACCACCGGGATCATGAGCGAGCTGTGGGCCAGGTCGACGGTCAGCTGTGTGCCGGCTGCCGGCCGGATCGTGAAGTCACGGTCGCTGGACACGATCATCACCGCGAGCCGGTTCCCGGCTGGGACGACGCTGTCCTTGGGCTGCATGTCGAAGTCCATCCGGTACAGCCTGCCCGGCCTGACCGGGTTGTCAGCCCAGTCGGTGTTGCGGTTCGCCGGGTCGATCCAGCCACGCGTCAGGATCGTGCCGTTGCCTATCGGCGGGTAGCTCACCAGTGCGGCAGTCAGGTTCGCTCTCGACCTGCTGAATGCGAGCTGCAGCGAGACCGTCGGCGTACCGCTGATGCGTAGGGGCTGCGCGAGCGGCGGCGTCTGGTAGATCAGCCGCACGTTCGACGAGGCCGTGTTCGCTGACGTGATCGCGGCGATCGACGCGTCATCGGTCAGCGTCTCCGTCGGGGTGCCCGGGACGGGCGGTGCGAGCGTCAGGCCGCCGCGTGCCGGCGCCCCCGGTGTCAGGTGCAGTGCGACCTCGCTCGAGGTGGGGTCAGGCCACTCCGCGTACGGGGTCGGGTTGGCAGTGTTGCAGAGCAGGCTGACGACTGTGCCGTCGGCGACCTTCTGGCCTGTCGCGGTGGCCACCGTCGACGCCAACACCAGGTGCGTGGAGTCCGGGATGTCCGTGATCAGGCGCGTCGTGTTCGTGATCGTGCCGTCGGAGTTCGTCTGCGGGACCGTCAGGACGAAGCCGATCCGGAACGCGCTGGTCTCGGCCACAGTGAGCGTGGCGGTGTTCGACTGATCGCCGGCCACCGTCGTCTGGCGCGGCGGACAGGACGCGGCCTCGCGGACGACCCATGAGCGAGCGAGCGTCTCCACGCCGTTCTGCACGCCGTAGAGGTAGCGGGTGAACCAGTAGTTGACCAGCACGTCCGGCGGCGCTCCGCCATGACCGCCCTGGTGGAAGTAGAACATGTGCGGCACGTCCTGCTTCTTGAGCGCCTCGTAGAACTGCGCCGCGTTCTTCGTCATGACGTTGAAGTCGTTGTTGCCGTGCGCGAGAAGGGTCGCGGCGTGGACGTTCTCGACGTCCTTCATGTAGTTGCGCTCCTGCCACGCCCCGCTGCGATTGCCCGTGGCGCGGTCCTGGTGCGCCGCGAGGTAGTCGATCTCCGGCTGGCAGATCGTGCGCTGATTGACCTCGTCGATCCGCGAGTACACGCCATCGGCGAGCACGTCGAGGTCCTCGCCCTGGAAGGCGTTGTTGTTGCCGGTCGGGTTGGACGACGAGTGCGGCGCCCGCACCATGCCGTTGGCGCGGTAGTAGTCGTACCAGTCGGAGATCGCCGAGATCGGCACGATCGCCTCGAGGCCCTCGACGCCGGTCGTCGCCACGGCCTCCGGGATCGTCCCGTTGTAGGACGTGCCCATCATCCCGACCTTGCCGGTCGTCCAGGACGCGACCGCTTGGATGTCGCCGCTGCGTGTCGTGTACGCAGGCACCCGGCCGTTGAGCCAGTCGATCACAGCCTTCGCGGCCAGCGTCTCGTTCGTCCCGCCGGAGGTCGGGCAGCCGTCGGAGTGGCCGGTGCCCGGTGACTCCGCATGCACGACCGCGAATCCACGCGGCACCCACCTCGACTCGAACACCGTACTGATCGTCGGGCTGGTGTCGAAGGCCTCCCAGAACGGCGTCGCCGGCCGCGAGGACGGTGGGAAGCCAAGCTCATGGTCGACGGCCCAGTTGCTGTATTCCGGTGCGAACCCCGCATAGTACGGACTGTCCTCGAAGACGACCGGCACCTTCAGGCCGTCCGTGAGCACCTCCGTCGGCGCAGTGAAATCGGCGTGGATCCGGTCGAGCTTGCCGTCATCGTCACTGTCGAACGACGCCTCGACCCACACCTCACCGCTGTACCAGTCGGCTGGGTTGGTCGAGAAGACGGCCTGCGCTAGGCCATTGACGAATGTCGGGACCGCAGGCGCCTGCGTCTCGGTCGTCAAGGTGCGCGGCGCCAGCGCCGACGCAGGACTCGTGGCTACCGCAGCCACCAGGGCGGTCGCCGCAACGGCACCCGCCAGAAGTCGAGTTCTCATGACTGCTCGCCTCACACCGGTCGCCCAACAGATCGAACCCCTGCATCATTGCGGCGCCAGAGTCGGAACCGCAACAGCCTGGCCACCAGACTCGCTCTGCCGTGGCCGTGGGCTCCTTCCAGCTCTAGCTGCCCTGGACGAGTTCGTCGATCTCGCACGCGGGACGTTCCAGGGTGACCACCCGGTCAAGATCGCGGAGGTCGATTCTGAGCAGTCCTGCCTTTCGGCCAGTGGCCGGAGGAAGCGGTTCGACGCGCCGGGCCGCGCGTAGCCGAGGTCAGTCAGCGCGTTGATCAGTCGCTGGTCGCCGACCACGGAGAATTCGGCACCCAGGTCCGCATCGGCCGTCCCTACGGCTGGGCACGTCCGTCACCTTGTGGAGCGCGACCAGGATCGACACCATGTGCCCGCCAACGAGCCGGTAGTCGGCGTCGAGCCCCTCGGCCACGGATGCGACGTCGGCGAGAACGAGGTACCCCGCGTCCTCGGAGCGCGAAGTCGAGGCGAGGATGAGCTCAGTCATACGGACCTCTACTGACCGCGGCCTGCCACCCGTCGGCGTGCTTGGTGCGCAGCGCGTCCCGGAGGTGTGCAACCGCCTCGTCCCGGTCGGTGCCCGCGAGCGGTACATCACAATCACCTCACCCGTCCAGACCGACTTGATCCACATCGTCCTGGAACAGCTTCGCCCACCCCGTGCGGCCGGCGCCGCCCGCTCGTGCGCTTGAGAGGCGTCAGGACTTGGTGTCCGCGATCATCCATCGCCCCGGAGCCGAAGTCGGAAAGGGTTGTCGCTGTAGGCGTGGCCGTCGACGGGTGACGGAGTGAACGACACGTCAACCGGCCAGTCACTCGTAACGCAACGCCTCGACGACGGGCGCCCGCGCGGCGAGCCAGGCAGGTGCGCCTGTGGTGATCACCACGGCCGCGGCGGTCGCGACGGGTACCAGTGCGAGCCACCACCACGGGGCCAGGACGAGGTCGGCGGCATCGCCGCCGGCCATGGCGTACACGCCCCGGTACATGCCGATTCCCAGCGGGATCGAGACGCCGGCGGCGACGACCGCGACGGTCAGATGCGAGCCAACCAGGCCCGAGGTGACCTGTCGTGGGGTGAACCCGAGCGTGCGCATGACGCCGAGGTCCCGGACCCGCTCGCGGACCGCGAGACTGGCGACCGCGACGAGGGTGGTCAGCGCGATCATCAGCAGCAGCCCGTCGAGGGTGTAGACGAGGATCGGGAGGCTGTCCGGTACGTCGCTGGCCTCGCCGGCCGGTTGCGCATCCAGGGTGGCCTTCATGCACAGCGCGAACACGACGGCGGCGGTGGTGACGGCGATGGAGGCGGCGAGCAGGAGGGCTCGGCCACGCTGGGCGAGGGTGTCCTTCAGACCCAAAACCACCGCGAGCGGGAGGCCCATCGTCTGGACGAGCCGGGCCAGACGTGAGCTCGCACCGGGTGTGCCGACGCCGGCGCGGATCGCGTCGACCACGGTGAGTCGACTGCGCCGCCGGGTCGAGGTCCACGCGCCGACGGCCATTATGAAGAGGACCGGCACTGCCGCAACGCCGAGGTCGCTGGGGTTCGGCGCGATGCTCGGCGCGCCGAGGAGGGTGGCGAGCGTCGGCGCCGCCAGCGTCGGGGCCAGGAGCATGCCCACGACGAAGCCGACGAGAAGCCCCGCCACTCCGAGCGCAACGGTCTCGATGGCGAAGGTCAGTGAGACCTGGCGGGGGGTGAGTCCGACGGCCTTGGCGAGCCCGATCTCGCGGCGCTGCTGGCTGGCCCGCGCACCGATGAGGATGGCGATCTCGGCTAACACCACGGCGAGCAGCGCGACCGTGTAGGCGGTGAGGAGCACGATGGTGGGTTGGGTCTCCGTGAGCACGCTGTCGCGTTGGTCGTCCGCAGTGAATGCCGCGACCGTCTGCGGCGGGAACGTGGCCAGGACGCCACCGGCGAAGGCCGCCGCTCGTTCCGGGTCGGCCAGACGCACCGGTTGCACCCACGACCACCGGGTCACGTCCGGCTGGGCCGCCTCCAGGGTCGAGCGCGACACCCAGGCCAGGCCGGGTGTCTGGCGGGGATACCGGGATTGGCTGGGGATGATCGCGGTGCCGACGACGTCGAGCACGACGGGGCCACGCGCGGAGTCGAGCCCTACGACGTCGCCGATGCCGATTCCGAGCACCTCGGCGAGGCTGCGTTCGAGCACAATGCCCGAGCCTGGCCTGCTCGTACCGGCGACCCCGACGGGGATGTTCAGCCTGGGCTGGCCGACGAGTCCGGCGATGAGGATGGTCTCGGACCCGCCGGGCAGGTGGACCTCGGTCTCGGTGATCGGCGTCGGGTCATCGGACTCCGCGACGCCGCTCCGCCCGGCGACGGCTCGCGCGTCGTCGACGGTGCGGCCGACCTGGAGCGCGAGCACGATCGTGGTCGTCGCCGTTGCGGCGAGGAGCACGGTGAACAGGCTCGCCAGGAGCCGGGCCCGGATCCCACCGAAGGCGAGCTTGAGGAGCGTGCGGATCATGACCGTCTCGGCGGGTCGAAGGGCAGCGTGACCGGGCGCGGCGGCGCCAGTTGGGCCTCCTCGACGACGAGTCCGTCACGCACGGTGATCATGCGGTCGGCCGCGGCGGCGACCCGCGCGTTGTGGGTGACCACCAGCAGGGTCTGGCCGCGGTCACGTGCCGCGGCGAACAGCCCGAGCACTTCGCGGCTCGCGACCGAGTCGAGATTGCCGGTGGGCTCGTCGCCCATCACGATGTCGGGACCGTTGGCGAGCGCTCGTGCCAGGGCAACCCGCTGCTGCTGCCCACCGGAGAGCTGCGACGGGGCAGCGTCCGGCCTCGCTCCCAGGCCCAGATCGTCAAGGAGTCCGGTCGCGACCTTGCGAGCCGTCCGCCTGCCGCGCCCGGCTAGCAGTAGTGGGAGCTCGACGTTCTCCACCGCGGTGAGGGTGGGGAGCAGGTTGAACGACTGGAACACGAACCCGACCCTCGTGCGCCGGAAGCGGGCGAGGGCGGTCTCACTCATGATGTCGACCCGCCTACCGTCGAGCCAGACCTCACCCGACGTCGGCCGGTCGAGCCCCGCCAACGCGTTGAGCAGCGTCGACTTGCCACTGCCGCTCGGGCCCATGACCGCGACGAACTCACCCCTCTCCACGCGTAGGTCGACGCCACGCAGCACCTCCATGCGCGCGGAACCCTCGCCATAGCTGCGGGTCAGCCCGCGCGCTTCCAGCAGCGCCCCCATCAGCGGCTCCCTCCGACGTTCCCGACGTGCACCTGGTGCTCGATCAGGTCCAGCCACTCCAGGTCCGCCTTCAGATGCAAGACCGCGCCTTCGATGAGCAACTCACCGGCGACCTTGTCCACGCCGGAGGCCAACCGGGCGTCCAGGTCGCGAAGCGACTGCAGGTGCTCTCGTCGCTGCAGCTCGATCAGGCGCGTGGGCTCGGCGAGCCCGACCGAGGTCGCGATCGCGAACTTCAAGAAGAACTCGTCACGCAGCCGTACCCCGGGGACCGGCGTCGCCAGCCACTCGGCCAGAGCCACACGGCCCCGTTCGGTGAGCTCGTACACCCGCTTCCCGCGGCCGTCGCCGTCGACGTCCTCGCCGGTGACGAGTCCTTCGCGGTCCAGGCGCGCCAGCGTCGAGTACAGCTGACCCGAGTTCAGTGCCTGCATCTCCGACCCGAACTCCTCTTCCAGGGCACGCTTGATCTCGTAGCCGTGGCCGCCGGCACCGGACAGCAGAGCCAAGAACACCTCTCTCATGGCAACGAGTATAGATATCGGATACATATTGCCGCTACACCTGACCGCCGGTGCTGTAGAGCCCAACTCCACCCGCGCCACTGTCAGTCCGACGACGAAGCTGTCGTCCGGCG
>DATHII010000005.1:0-3981 GCA_035316885.1 Jiangellaceae bacterium
CGCTCACTTCGCCGGGTAGGCGTGCCGGCGTCGCTGGTGCACCTGGAGCGATTCAGTTGGTGACGTGGAACCGCGCCCTCACCTGTGACGTATACGACCGTGGAGCCGGGCCAGACCGACCGGGACGAGGGTGGCGCATGCGTGACGTAGGCCGACGTGACGCCCTCAGGCTCACTGCTGGCCTTGCCGTGCTACTGGCAACGGCGGGCTGCGTGGGATGCCCAAGGCCGGATCTCCCCTACGCCGACGGCGGGGCCGCACGCCCCCCGGAAGCGACGACGACGCGACCGTCGCGGCGGGAGTTGGCCGCCATCGCGGCGGTACCGGACGGTGGGGCGGTCGACGTGTCCGCGGCAGCGGGGGAACCGGCCTACCTGATCCGCAGCGGGGACACGGTTCGAGCGCTGTCGGCGACCTGCACGCACGCGAACTGCGCCGTGTCGTGGCAGGCGAACAGCAGGCAGTTCCACTGTCCTTGCCACCGCGGCAGCTTCGACTCGCAGGGGTCCGTCCTCAGCGGTCCGCCTCCGCGACCGCTCGATGAGCTCCAGATCGTCGACCCACTCCTCGAACGAGAACTGCGGCAGGTCCCAGTCCGACAGGCGCGTCCCGGTCGGTCTGGCCCGGCTCCACGGTCGTATACGTCACAGGTGAGGGCGCGGTTCCACGTCACCAACTGAATCGCTCCAGGTGCACCAGCGACGCCGGCACGCCTACCCGGCGAAGTGAGCGGCGCACCAGAAGGGCCCACTGCGGCGGTCCGCAGACGAAGGTGTCACGCCGGACCACGTCGGGCACGAGACTGCAAAGAACCTCGTCGTCGGACAGCCCGCGTGCCTCGGCCAGATCGGGGAGCCAGCTGCCCGAGCAGCGTCGCGGCCCGACGAGTAGGTGGAGGTCGAGCGCGTGCCGCTGGGCAAGGGCGGCGAACTCTTGTTGGAACAACGCGTCCTCGCGAGTGCGGGACCGGTGCAGCAGGATCACACCGCCACGGTCGTCGATCGATTCCGCAAGCGCCCGCAGCGGCGTGATGCCAACGCCGGCACCGACCAGCAGCACGCCGTCGCCGCGGCATGCCTCGGCGGTGAAGACGCCGTAGGGTCCCTCCGCCGCGATCAGGGTTCCTGGCCGGACATCGTGGACCAGCCGCCGCGTGCCGGTGCCGGCCGCCTGGACCGTGATGCGCATGGCGTCCGCCGATGGCGCCGCGGACAGCGAGAACGGATGTGGCCGCCACCAGTGGCCGCGGGTGAGGAACCGCCATACGTAGAACTGGCCAGGCCGGGCAGGCAGGGCATCCAACCTTCGACCCTTGACGAGGAGCGACGCGACGTCCGGCGTCTCGTCGTCGACGGAGGCGACGCGCATGCGGTGACGCACCGCCCGCACGAGCGGCAGCACCCAGCGGAACCCGATGAAGGCGGCGGCCGCCATGCAGTAGGCGCCGAGCCAGATCGGGCGTGCAGCCGGCACGGCCACGAACGTGCTGCCTGAGCACAGCTGGTGCGGCACGGTCAGCGCGACCGCGGCGTACGCGGAGAGGTGGACCCAGTACCAGGCCTCGTACGGCAACCTGCTTCGCACCAAACGCAGGGACAGGAACCCGATCAGGCCGATCAGTGCTCCGGCGACCACGGTGAGCGTCACTCCTGGCCGGGTGCACATCAGCGTCTGCAGCGCCTGCCACAGCGAGGACAGGTCGAACAGCCGTTGTGAGGCGGCGATGACGAGAGTCGCGTGCAGCGCGACGAGGGTCACCAGGACAGCGCCGTTGCGACGATGCCAGCCCAGCAGCCCGTCCAGGCCCACCCACCGTTCGAGCACGGGTATCCGCGCGGCCAGGAACAGTTGGCCGATCAGCGTGGAGCCGGCGAGCAGTCCGGCGAGCCGGCCGAGGGACAGGGCGAGCGCCGAGCCACCGAGCCCGCCGCCCGGGCTGCCACCTTCGGCTCGCCACCACAGAATCACGGTGGCTGTCGCACCGGTGACAGCGAGCCCGGCCATCACGACCCGGGCAGTCGACCGACGCTCGTGCGCCCGCACGCCGGCCCTACACCGCGACCGCCGGAATGGTTCCGAACCGCTGTCACGGTGTGGTGCATTTGGGCAAGTCGCAACCCGGACGGACCCGCCGCCTGATGTGGGACTGATGTCGCTTCGGTGTCAGTGTTCGGGGCCAGTGCGTCCTAGTCGATGTATCCGGTCTCAGGGTCCACCAGCGACAGGAAGTTCCGGATCGCCTCCTCGTGGTCCACCATGGTGGACGCCCGTCCGTCCGATGACGCCGAGGAAAATCCGTAGCCGGGATTTGGTCCAGAGATCCATTCGTAGTGGTACTGGCCGGGACGATCCGGTTGCGTCGTAACGTCGAACACTTCTCCATCGACGGTGACGCGAACAGCCGGTTCGGCTGGCCGCGGTATCGGGCTCGGACGCCATGGCACAGGGCTCCTCCGATCAATCCAGGGCAATTGTGCGTCAGCATCACCAGCTTGACTACGCGGTCAGCGGCAGCAGATGCGCACGTGCCTCTATCCCCTGTCACGGTGTGGCCACATTCGCAAAGCAGCGCGGGGCCGCTGCCGGCTCGGTCCTAGCATCGCGTGGGAACGGATCTGCGCATTCGGGTGTAGGGGAAGATGACTCGACCGGTGGTCACTGCGGCGGAGACCGACGCTGCGCTGGTCGAGGCGGCCCGAAGTGGTGACGTCGCGAGCTATGGACTGTTGGTCGAGCGCTACCAGCCGGTCGCGCACCGCACCGCGTTCGCGTTGGGCGCCGGCGACGACACCGCGGACGTGGTGCAGGAGGCGTTCGTGAAGGCCTACCTCGCGCTGGACCGATTCCAGGTGACGGAGCCGTTTCGCCCGTGGCTTCTGCGCATCGTTGTCAACGAGACACGGAACCGGTGGCGCTGGATGTCTCGGCACCGGACCGTGCCGTTGCCATTGGTCGGCGATGACCTGACCTCCGCGGTGCCGGCCCCGGAGCAGGTCGCCGAGGACCGGGAAACGAGTCGCCTGCTCCGCGACGCGTGGTCGCGCTGCCGCCGCATCAGCACGAGGTGGTGGTGTGCCGGTATCTGCTGGACCTGTCCGAGCGGGACACCGCACAGATCCTCGGGATTCCCAGCGGCACTGTGAAGTCCCGACCGTCCCGGGCGTTGGCTGCTCTGCGGGCCACGCTGAGGCCGACGATGGCGCCCGCAGCCATGGATGCGGAGGGACGTCGTGGCTGAGGACCGCAACGACCGGCTCGTTCCGCAGGCGGAGCTCGAGGCGCTGTTACGACAGCTGGGCCGCAGCCTCGACGTGCCGGCGGCGCCGGACTATGCCACCCGGGTCCGCGAACGGCTCACCGCGGCCTCCCCAACGATCCAGCCCGTGGTGCCGGACCGACGCACGAGCTCGCTCGGTTGGCTGCGCCCGGTCGCCATGGCGGCGGTCATCCTGGTGCTGGCCGTGGCGGTCGTGCTCAGCGTGCCCGCGACCCGCGAGGCCGTCGCGGAGATGTTCGGATTCAGCGGTGTACGGGTGCGGACGCTGCCCACCGCCGCACCCAGCCCACGCACGACCCTCGACGCCGACCTCGATCTCGGCGAACCCGTCACCCTCGACCAGGCTCGCCGGCAGGTGTCCTTCCCGGTCTCGGTGCCGTCCGTACCGGAGCTGGGAGCGCCCGACGCCGTCTACGTCAGAGACGAGCGGGGCCTGGAGTCGGTGAGTCTCGTCTACGGTCGCAGTGCCGGGTTCCCCGCCACCGTCGACAGTCAGGTCGGCGTGCTCGTGAGCGAGTCTTCCGGCACCGCCATGCCGTACTTCGAGAAGCTGATCGAGGCCGGAGCCCCGATGACCCAGGTCACCGTCGCCGGCCGGTGGCCGGGCCTCTACTTCCCCACGCCGCACGAGGTCCTGGTGCGCAGCCCCGACGGAGTCGTGCACGAGGATCGACCGCGGCTGTCCGCACCGACACTCGTGTGGG
>DATHII010000006.1:0-8939 GCA_035316885.1 Jiangellaceae bacterium
GTGAACCGGCCGGTTCGCAGGCCGAACTCGTGGAGCAGCCCGTCGATCATCCGAGCGGTCGACGTCTTTCCGTTGGTGCCGCCGACATGGATGACGGGGTAGCCGTGTTGCGGGTTTCCGAGCAGGTCGACCAGGTCGCGGATGCGCTCCAGTGAGGGTTCGATCCGCGACTCGGGCCACCGGGTGGCCAATGCCGCCTCGACCCGGGCCAGCAGTGCAGCGCTGTCAAGCCCGGTGTGGTCGGGGGTCACGGCGGCATTCTCCACGAGTCCGCCGGTCGAGCCGGCGTCAGTGCCCGTCCTTGATCCCGTGCACCCGCTGCGTCAGCGCCTGGACGTCCCGGTCGAGGCCGTCCAAGCGTCGGTCGACCCCGTCGAACCGGACGCTCACCAAGTCGAAGCGGGCGATCATCTCGGCACGCAGACCACCGATCTCGGCCGTCATCGCGCCACGCAGCCCGCGGATCTCGCTGCCGACGACGCGCAGCAGGAGCCCGGACATTCCGACCATCACGGCCAGGAAACCGCCGATCAGCGTCCAGGTCTGGGCGTCGTTCACGCCACCTCCTCGGCCGATCTCGATGATACGACCGTAGGCATCCACGGCGACGCCGCGGAAGCGCGTACTGGCCGGTGTGGACGATCGGTCGCTCTGTGGAAGACCTCAGCCGGGCAGCGCCGCGAGCTGACCCTCGAGTCGGGCGATGTCGGCCTCGGCCGCGGTCCGCCGGTCACGGATCTTCGTCACGACGGCATCCGGCGCTTTGGCGAGGAACTGCTCGTTGTCCAGCTTGGCTGCCGCCTGTGCCAGCTCTTTGCGTGCAGCGGCGAGATCCTTGTCCAACCGGCGCCGCTCGGCGGCAACGTCGATCGTGCCCGAGACGTCGATGTCCACCGTCACCGCGCCCACCCGCAGCGTCGCCGTCGGCGCGAAGCCGTCGGCGGGATCGTCCAGCCAGGTAAGCGACCTGATCTCGACCTCGTGCAGTGACACCGGTCCCTCGACGTTTCCGCCGAGCCGCGCGGCGACCCGCTGGCGCGGCTTGAGCCCCTGGTCGCTCCGGAACCGGCGCACCTCGGTGACCAATCGCTGGATGCCGGCGACGGCCGCCTCCGCGTCCGGGTCGGTCCACGCCGGGTCGGCCGAGGGCCAGGCGGCCGTGACCAGCGGTTCGTCGCCGGTCAGCTCCGTCCACAGCGTCTCGGTGACGAACGGCGTCAGCGGATGCAGCAAGCGGAGCACCGTGTCGAGAACGTGCCCCAGCACGAGCCGCGTGCGTTCGCCCGCGGCTCCGCCCATCCCCAACGGCGTCTTGGCCAGCTCGACGTACCAGTCGCAGAACTCGTCCCAGGCGAAGTGGAACAGCGCCTCCGACGCCTTGGCGAACTGGAAGTCCTCGTAGAACGCGTCGACCTCCGCAGCCGTCGCATGCAGCCTGGACAGGATCCAGCGGTCCGGAGCCGACAGGTGGGCGGCGGGTGGCAGCTGACCGATCCGGGCACCGTTCAGCAGCGCGAAACGCGTCGCGTTCCAGAGCTTGTTGCAGAAGTTGCGCGACGCCTGGACCCAGTCCTCGCCCACCGGCACGTCCGTGCCTGGGTTGGCCCCGCGTGCCAGCGTGAAGCGGACGGCGTCGGCGCCATAGGCATCGAGCCACTCGATCGGGTCGACGGCATTGCCGAACGACTTCGACATCTTCTTGCCGCGCACGTCGCGCACCATCCCGTGCAGGGCGACGATGCGGAACGGCACCGCGTCCTCCGGCGCTCGGTCGCTGTGCGCGTAGAGCCCGAACATCATCATCCGGGCGACCCAGAAGAACAGGATGTCGTAGCCGGTGACCAGCACCTGGTTCGGGTAGAACTTCGCCAGCGCCGGCGTCTCGTCCGGCCAGCCCAGCGTGGAGAATGGCCAGAGCGCGGACGAGAACCAGGTGTCGAGGACGTCGCCGTCCTGGGCCCAACCCTCGGCAGACGGTGCTTCGTCGTCGGGGCCGAGGCAGACGACCTCGCCGTCGGGGCCGTACCAGACCGGGATCCGGTGGCCCCACCACAGCTGGCGCGAGACGCACCAGTCGTGCATGTCGTCGACCCAGGCGAACCAGCGGGGCTCCATCTCCTTCGGGTGGATGACCACGCGCCCATCGCGAACCGCGTCGCCGGCGGCCTTCGCCAGCGGACCGACCCGAACCCACCATTGCAGCGAGAGCCGCGGCTCGATGACCGTCTTGCACCGCGAGCAGTGGCCCACCGAGTGCAGGTACGGCCGCTTCTCCGCGACGATGCGGCCCTCCTCGCGCAGCGCCGCCACGACAGCCGGCCTGGCCTCGAAGCGGTCGAGCCCCTGGAACGAGCCGTGCGCGGTGATCCGGCCCTGCTCGTCGAGGACCATCAGGCTCGGCAGCCCGTGCCGCTGCCCGATCTCGAAGTCGTTGGGGTCGTGCCCCGGTGTCACCTTGACCATGCCGGTGCCGAACGACGGGTCGACGTGGGCATCGGCCACGATCGGGATGCGCCGGCCGGTCAGCGGCAGCTCGACCTCGGTGCCAACCAGGTGCGCGTAACGCTCGTCGTCGGGATGGACGGCGACCGCCGTGTCGCCGAGCATTGTCTCGGCGCGGGTGGTCGCGACCACGACCTGGCTGGTCCTCGGGTCGCCGTAGCGGATCGTGACCAGCTCGCCCTCGTCGTCGGAATGCTCGACCTCGATGTCGGACAGCGCAGTGTGGCAGCGCACGCACCAGTTGATGATCCGCTCGGCCCGGTAGACCAGACCGTCGTCGTAGAGCCGCTTGAAGATCTCCTGGACGGCGCGGGAGAGCCCGTCGTCCATGGTGAAGCGCTCGCGGCTCCACGCGACGCCGTCGCCGAGCCGGCGCATCTGTCCGAGGATCTTGCCGCCCGACTCTGCCTTCCACTCCCAGACCTTCTCGACGAACGCCTCGCGGCCCAGGTCGTGCCGCGAGAGCCCTTGTTTGGACAGCTCACGCTCGACGACGTTCTGGGTGGCGATGCCGGCGTGGTCCATGCCGGGCATCCACAGCGCCTCGTAGCCCTGCATGCGGCGGCGGCGGACCAGGGCGTCGATCAGGGTGTGTTCGAAGGCATGTCCGAGATGAAGCGATCCGGTGACGTTGGGCGGCGGGATGACGATGCAGAACGGCGGCTTGTCACTCTTCTCGTCAACCTCGAAATAGCCGCGCTCGACCCAACCCTCGTAGAGCGGACCCTCGACCTCCGCCGGCGCGAACGCCGTGGCCAGGCTGGTGTGGGCGGTAGGGGTCGTCTCGGTCACGGCGGGAAGTCTACGGACTACGACACGATCTTCCTGGTGCGCGATGACTTGCCGGTCTAGGCGCTCTTCTCGCGGCGTTCGCGCTTGCGGGTGGTGACCTCGCGCGGGACCAGCGTCGGGTTGACGTTCTCGAGCACAACCTCGCGGTTGATGACCACGCGGGCGACGTCGTCGCGGCTGGGCACCTCGTACATCACATGGAGGAGGACCTCCTCCATGATCGCCCGCAGGCCCCGGGCCCCGGTGCCGCGCAGCAGCGCCTGATCGGCCACGGCGTCGATCGCATCGTCGGTGAACTCGAGTTCGACGTTGTCGATCTCGAAGAGCCGGTGGTATTGCCTCACCAGCGCGTTGCGCGGCTCGGACAGGATGCGGATCAGCGCTTCGCGGTCGAGCGGGCTCACCGTCGTGATGACCGGGAGCCGGCCGATGAACTCCGGGATCAGGCCGAACTTGAGCAGGTCTTCGGGCATGACCTCGCCGAAGCGGTCGGCGCCGTCGCGCTCGGCCTTGCTGCGGATCTCGGCGCCGAAACCGAGGCCGGTGCGGCCGATGCGGTGCTCGATGATCTCCTCGAGCCCGGCGAAGGCACCGCCCACGACGAACAGAACGTTCGTTGTGTCGATCTGGATGAACTCCTGGTGAGGGTGCTTGCGCCCGCCCTGCGGGGGGACGCTGGCGGTGGTGCCCTCGAGAATCTTCAGCAGCGCTTGCTGAACACCTTCGCCCGAGACGTCTCTGGTGATCGACGGGTTCTCGCTCTTGCGGGCGATCTTGTCGACCTCGTCGATGTAGATGATGCCGGTCTCGGCCTTCTTGACGTCGTAGTCGGCCGCCTGGATCAGCTTGAGCAGGATGTTCTCGACGTCCTCACCGACGTAGCCTGCCTCGGTGAGCGCAGTGGCATCGGCGATGGCGAACGGCACGTTGAGCAGGCGGGCCAGCGTCTGCGCGAGGTAGGTCTTGCCGCAGCCCGTGGGGCCGATGAGCAGGATGTTGGACTTGGCAAGCTCGACGGCCTCTTCCTTCGCCGCCCGGGGACCCCCGGCCTGGCGCGCCTGTACCCGCTTGTAGTGGTTGTAGACCGCTACCGACAGCGCCTTCTTGGCGATCTCCTGGCCGATGACGTATTGCTCGAGGAACTCGTAGATCTCACGCGGCTTCGGCAGCTCGGCCAGCGAGGCTTCGGGACTCTCGTTGAGCTCTTCCTCGATGATCTCGTTACAGAGATCGATGCACTCGTCGCAGATGTACACGCCGGGCCCGGCGATGAGCTTCTTTACCTGCTTCTGGCTCTTCCCACAGAACGAGCACTTGAGCAGGTCACCGCCGTCGCCGATGCGTGCCACGCGGATCGTCCTTCCCCGGAGCGGTGCCCATGGGCCGTGTGTCTCGACGTTACCCCTTCGGGCCGACGAGCGGGCAGCGGCACGCGAGGACGTGCCGGTGACCCCGGCACGTCCTCGAGCATCAGGCGACGGCGCTCGCCTTGCGGGAGGTGGTGAAGGCGTCGACGAGGCCGTAGTCGATTGCTTCCTGGGTGGTGAGGATCTTGTCGCGCTCGATGTCCTTGCGGACCTCGTCGACGTCCTTACCGCTGTGGCGAGCGATGATCTCCTCGAGAAGGGAACGCATCCGCAGGATCTCGTTGGCCTGGATCTCGATGTCGCTGGCCGCACCGTACGCACCCTCGGTGTAGGGCTGGTGGATCAGCACCCGCGCGTTGGGTACCGCGAGCCGCTTGCCCTTGGCACCCGCCGCCAGCAGCACCGCGGCCGCCGAGGCGGCTTGGCCCATGCAGACCGTGCGGATGTCGGGCTTGATGAACTGCATCGTGTCGTAGATGGTCGTCATCGCCGTGAACGATCCGCCCGGCGAGTTGATGTAGATGTCGATGTCGCGGTCGGGGTCCATCGACTCCAGCGACATCAGCTGAGCCATGACGGCGTTGGCGACGTCGTCGGAGATCGGCGTGCCGAGGATGATGATGCGCTCCTCGAACAGCTTCGCGTACGGGTCGATCCGCCGGAAGCCGTAGGAGGTGCGCTCCTCCCACTGCGGGATGTAGTAGTTCATCGAGGGGACCTGGAGGTCGCTCATCGGGGCTCCTGGGCTCAAGTCGGTGTGAAGTCTGCCGGCAGCGCGGACGGCTAAGCCGTGCCGCCGCCCTCGGAGACCTGGGAGGCGCTCTGGACGACATGGTCGACGAAGCCGTACTCCATGGCCTCCTCGGCGGTGAACCACCGGTCGCGGTCGGAGTCGCGGTCGATCTCCTCGACAGTGCGCCCGGTGTGCCGGGCGATCAGCTCGGCCATCTGGCGCTTGGTGTGGAGCATCTGCTCGGCCTGGATGCGGATGTCGCTGGCCGAGCCCCCCATGCCGCCCGAGGGCTGGTGCATCATGATCCGCGCGTGCGGGGTGGCGTAGCGCTTGCCCCGGGTGCCCGCGGCCAGCAGGAACTGGCCCATCGACGCCGCCAGACCCATCGCCACGGTGACGACGTCGGGCTTGACGAACTGCATCGTGTCGTAGATAGCCATGCCCGCCGACACCGAGCCGCCGGGCGAGTTGATGTAGAGGTGGACGTCCTTCTCGGGGTCCTCGGCTGCGAGCAGGAGCAGCTGGGCGCAGATCGCGTTGGCGTTCTCGTCCTTGACCTCGGTGCCGAGGAAGATGATCCGCTCACGGAGCAGGCGGTTGTAGACGTTGTCCTCCAGGCCCATCGCCGAGCCTGGGGACTGCTGCATCGTGGCAGGAAGGACGAGACCGGATGTCTCGGGCCGTGGGCTCACCGTGTCTCCTCGTCGGTGCATTGGCGGCGTTCCGGCCGCCGGGCGGTTCGTCGTTGGTGTGTCATCGACCCTAACCAACCCCGACCGCCCCGCCATCCGGGAACGGCCCCTGTTCGCTCACGGCGTGCCAGACGCTGCCCACGGGAGCGCAGCGATGACGAGCCGTGGTTCAGCCCCCGGTGGGCTCGTCGCGCTCGAGAGGGTCTGTTTCATCAGCGTCGTCGTCGTCGGCTAGGGACTCGTCGAGCTCGTCGAGCTCGGCGAACTCGATGCCGCCCGGCAGCACGCCGTGCGCGCCGACCTCTCCGGGGGTGTCGTCCTCGCCGATGGTGCCGTCCTCGCGGAGCCGGTCGAGCTCGACCGGCCGGCCCGAGGCATCGACCACCTCGGCCTTCTCGACCACCAGCGCCAGCGCCTTGCCGCGCGCGACGTCGGCGACCAGCGCCGGTAGGTTGCCGCTCTCGACATACTGCTGGGCGAGCTGGTTCGGGTCGATGCCCGACCCGGCCGCCCGCTGGATGATGTACGAGGTCAGTTCCTCCTGTGAAACCTGCAGTTCCTCGGACTTGACCAACTCGTCGAGTACGAACTGCGAGGTCAGGTTGCGCCGCAGTTCTGTCTCGAACTCGGCACGGTGATCGTCGTCGCCGTGACCATCGGTGAAGTGCTCCTCGATCTGCGCTGCGATGACACCTTCGGGAAGCGGGATCTCGCCCGCGCCCTCGAGGAGCTTGTCGAGGGTCTTGTCGCGGGCGCCGACTGCCTGCTCGAGACGCTTCACCCTCTCTGCCCGTTCGCGCAGGTCGGCGCGCAGTTCGTCGAGCGTGTCGAACTCGCTGGCCATTTGCGCGAACTCGTCGTCCAGCTCGGGAAGCTCCTGCTCCTTGACCGCGCTGACGGTGACCGTGCAGTCGACCTCGTCGCCGGCGTTGGTGCCGAGAAGGGTCGTACGGAAGGTGGCGGACCCGCCCGCGGACAGGCCGGTGACAGCGTCGTCGATGCCGTCGACGAGCTGACCGCTGCCGATCTGGTAGGACACGCCCGTGGCCTGACCTCCCTCGACCGGTTCGCCGTCCTTGGTCGCGGTGAGGTCGACCATGACGAAGTCGCCGTCGCCGGCCGGACGGTCGACGCCGACCAGCGTGCCGAACCGCGACCGCAGCGACGCCATCTCGGCATCGACATCGTCGTCGCCGACCTCGACGTCGTCGACCTCGACGCGCAGGCCCTCCCACTCCGGAAGCGTGACCGTGGGCCGGACATCGACCTCGACGGTGAACTTGAGCTCCTGGCCGTCGGCGAAGTCGGTGACATCGACCTCCGGCTGGCCCAAGGGCTTGAGCTCGTTCTCCTCGACGGCCAGGCCGTACAGCCGCGGCAGAGCCTCGTTGACCGCCTCGTCGAGCACCGCCGGGCGGCCGACGCGTTGGTCGATGACCAGCGGCGGGACCTTGCCCTTTCGGAACCCGGGGACGGTGACCTGGGCGGCGATCCTCTTGTACGCGGAGGCGATGCTGGGCTCGAGCTCTGCGAACGGGACCTCGACCGCGAGCCGGACCCGCGTCGGGTTGAGGGTCTCGACGACGCTCTTCACTGGGGAGTTCTCCTGGACGTGTGATCGGCGGCCGCTGCTGGCGGCGCACGACGGGCTGGCGGCGCGCGGCCGGCAGGTGTCGCAACGGCGTCCATGCTACCGGTCCGCTCCGCTGCTCACGGCCACGCCGACGGTGCAGCGGTGGTCGGGGTACCCGGACTTGAACCGGGGGCCTTCCGCTCCCAAAGCGGACGCGCTACCAAGCTGCGCCATACCCCGCAACATCCCCGCTCCCGGATCCGGGACGCGCGGAGGCTCGTACGTGCTCCAGGGTACTCCCGGCGCCCGGCCCCGGCCGAGTGCTGGCGGGACGGTCTGGGCGGCACCCAGGAGCGGCTACCATTCTCACGAAAACCGGACGCCGCTCCTCGCTGGGCGCCGGCCGGTCCTGCGGGTGTAGCTCAATGGCAGAGCTCCAGCCTTCCAAGCTGGTCATGCGGGTTCGATTCCCGTCACCCGCTCCCCCCTCCCCCGCAGCTCGGCACCCGGGCTCGGTGAACGCGAGAGGACGCTGTTGACCGGATAGATCACCAAGAGCAGACTGCGGCTACACGCGCCGGGGAACGGGCGTGGGTAAGTACGTCGGGTTGATGACGGGAAAGGAGAGGTGCTTTCGTCCGGTGCCCCGGAGTCCCACCATCAGCAGGAGGTAAGCCCGATGACAAAGTCGTCTTCACGGACCGTACTCCTGACCGCCGTGGCCGCCCTATCTCTGGCCCTACCCATGGGCAGCGCTAGCGCGATACCACCCGACACGGCCGCGGCGGTCGCAACGTTCGACTACACCAGCAACCTCAAGCCACTGGGATTCTCGGCCAGGGCGGTGCCGACCGACAACACCGTCCCGGGTTCGGGCGTCTTCAACTCCGACCTTGCCTTCTGGGGCGACGTCGCTGTTCAGGGAACCTACGCAGGTTTCCGCTTGGTCGACATCTCGGAGGACGGCGCTCCCCAAGAGATCATCGACTGGGAAGAGTGCGCAGGTCCGACCACCACGGCGGGCAACCAGGGTGACGTGATCGTCTGGGGTGACCTCATCATCCGGTCGTGGAACTCCCCGACTCCCGCCCCAACGGTGGGCGGCGTCCCCATCCCCGTAACCGATCCCGCGCGGTTCACCACGCCGGGCGCCTTCTGTGGCGACTGGCCGATGTTCCGCGTACCGCCGACGCCCACCCACCCGGTGAACCCGCCGGCCGTCGACCGTGGCCAGGAGGGCGTGCACGTCATCGACATCAGCGATCCGACTGACCCTGAGG
>DATHII010000007.1:0-36686 GCA_035316885.1 Jiangellaceae bacterium
GCGGCCTTCGTCACGCTCGTCGCCGTCGACGCCATGCCGTCGCCGGGGACGGCCGGCGAGAGCATGACCCGTGCTCTGCCGGACCAGCCCTCGCACCGGTACGGGGGGCCTGATGCCGCGGTCGGCCGAGCACCGTCGGACGATGCCAGGCCTGCTGCCGGGACGGTGACGTTTCCGGCGCTCACTGTGACCGCAGCGCCCGAGACACCGCCCGAGGACGTGAAGCCGGCGGCATCCGAAGCCTTGCCCGCCGACAGCGGCTCGGGCAAGCGGGTGGTCTACGCCATCGGCGCCCAGCAGGTGTGGCTCGTCGACGAGGCGAACGAGGTGGCCCGCACGTACAGAGTGTCCGGTAGCCGGTACGGCCAACTCGACGCGGGCGCCTACGAGGTCTTCTCGACGTCCCGCCACGCCACCAGCTGGCACGGCACCGAGACGATGGAGTACATGGTCCGGTTCCACCGGGGCGCCCGCTCGAACATCGGCTTCCACGACATCCCGATCAACACCTCGAGCGGGACGGAGGTGCAGACGCTGTCCGAGCTGGGCACCCCGCTGTCCGACGGCTGCGTCCGCCAGGACGTCGTGGACGCTGCGGCCCTGTGGGAGTTCGCCCCGGTCGGTACCCCCGTGGTCGTCCTTCGCTGAGTCGCTACCGTCGGCGTCAGGTGCTCTCGACCGACGGTGCGGTGCCGCCGCTGCGGCGGCGTCGACGACGCCGCCGCGTACCACTCGTTGTGGGTTCGGAGTCCGAGGCAAGTTGGCTGTTCGCCGGGCCGCCCGGCTCGGCCACCGGTACACCGCCGCGGGTGCGCTGACGGTTGCGGTCCCGGCGGGTCGATCGCTCGACCGCGCCGTCGCTGACGTAGGCGTCGCGCTCGGCCCGGCCGCGGCCCCCGGCCCGGCCTCCGCGTTCACGGCCCCCACGTTCGCGGCTGCCACGTGGGGCGCCTCCCCGCCCGCGTGCACGGCCGCCCTGCGCGCCGGCCCTCCGCTTGCCGGTCTCGCCGATGTCCTCGACCTCCTCGGCGTCCAGACCGGCTCGCGTCCGGGCCGCCTCGGGCAGGCGACCGGTCGTGCCCGGCGGTATGCCGAGATCGTGGAAGAGGTGCTCGCTGGACGAGTAGGTCTCGGCGGGCTCGTCGTAGGGCAGATCGAGCATCCGGTTGATCATCTTCCAGCGGGCAACGTCGTCCCAGTCGACAAGCGTGACTGCGATACCGGACGCTCCGGCCCGACCGGTCCGGCCGATCCGGTGGAGGTAGGTCTTCTCGTCCTCCGGGCAGGCGACGTTGACGACGTGAGTCACGCCTTCGACATCGATGCCCCGGGCAGCGACGTCGGTCGCCACGAGGACGTCGACCTTGCCGTTGCGGAAGGCGCGAAGCGCCTGTTCCCGGGCTCCTTGGCCCAGGTCGCCGTGGACCGCGGCCGCCGCGAAGCCGCGCGACACGAGCTCGTCGGCGATCCGCTGGGCCTGCCGCTTGGTCTTGCAGAAGATCATCGTGAGTCCTCTGCCTTCGGCCTGCAGCAGCCGGGCGATGATCTCGTCCTTGTCCAGCGAGTGCGCGCGGTAGATGAACTGCGCCGTGGCCGGCACCGTCTGGGTCTCGTCGGGGGACTCCGCCCTGATGTTGAGCGGGTGGCGCATGTAGCGGCGGGCCAGGCTCACCACTGCGGCCGGCATGGTCGCTGAGAACAGCATCGTCTGGCGCAGCTCGGGGGTCAGTCCGACGATCTTCTCCACGTCGGGCAGGAACCCCAGGTCGAGCATCTCGTCGGCCTCGTCGAGCACGAGCACCTTGATGTGGCCCAGGTCGAGGTGGCCCTGTCCGGCCAGGTCGAGCAGTCGACCAGGCGTGCCGACGACGACGTCGACCCCTGAGCGCAGGCTGTCCACCTGCGGCTCGTACGCGCGCCCCCCGTAAACGGTGAGGATGCGCACGGCGCGAACCGCCGACGCGGTGACAAGATCGGCGGTCACCTGGACGGCGAGCTCACGGGTGGGAGTGACGACCAGCGCCTGGGGCTTGCCCGGGTCGGCGGCTTGGTCGTAGTCGCGGTCGCCCGGAGCGACGATGCGCTGGAGCAGCGGCACGCCGAAGGCGAAGGTCTTGCCGGTGCCCGTACGGGCCTGTCCGATGAGGTCGCTGCCCGTGAGCGCGACCGGGAGGGTCATCTGCTGGATCGGGAAGGGTTCGGTGATGCCGACGCGCTCGAGGGCGTCGGCGATGGTGTGAAGGACTCCAAGGTCCCGGAAGGTGGTCAGGGCGTTTCGCCTCTTCGGTCGTCGGTCTCGAGGCGCGGACCGCCGTTCGTCGTCGCTCCGCGGGGCGCTTCTCTGCGTGGGCAGAGGGCCTCGCCGCGGTGCTGCGCGGACGCCGGGGGCTGTCCTCGAGGGGCGCCCGTTTCGCCCGGACGCCGTGCATACCTGGTCAACAGTACAGGTCAGGCGCCGATTCCCACCTATCGATCACGGCGCCCCCTGGACGCTCTTCGCGAACTATCATCGGCGGCCATCGGTCGAGACGATCAGGCTCAGGACCGTGCGGGACACCGACCTCGAAGGGATCTACGAGAACCACCACGACATCAGCAACCGCGGCGACATCATCTACGGCTCGGAGAACACCGGCCGCGGCGTCGCCACCGAGGCAGTTCGCCTACTGACCGGATATCTGTTCGACCGAAAGCAGCACAACTGGATCCGCCTGATCATCCATCCCGGCAACCAGGCGTCGAGACGTGTCGCCGAGAAGAGCGGCTACACCTTCGAGTCGCTGTCGCGCGGCGCCTGGTTTCATCGCGGCCGTAACCACGAAGTCGAGGTCTGGGCCCTGCTGCGCACCACCCCCCGTCCTCACCACGGCCGATATCGTGCGGGCATGACCAGAGCGGCAGCGCTGGACGACCCGGAGTACCGGGCCGCAGTGGTCGACCTGCTGGGGGTGTTGGGTCTCGGCGAGCTGACAGCCTTCGAGCGCCTGGCTGCCGACGCCGAGATGGCGCCGACGCTGGGCGACAAGGCGGCGCTCGCGGCCATGGCAGTGGCGGAGTTCCACCACTTCGAGCGGCTGCGGGTGCGGCTCGGAGAGCTCGGCGTCGATGCCGACGAGGCGATGGCGCCGTTCCGGGAGCCGCTGGAGGCCTTCCACGACCACACGGCACCAGCGGACTGGCTCGAGGGGCTGGTCAAGGCGTACGTGGGTGACGGGTTCGCCGCGGACTTCTACCGGGAGGTCGCGGCCTACCTCGACGACGAGACCCGCTCGCTGGTACTCGAGGTGCTGGCCGACACCGGCCACGCCGACTTCGCGGTCGACCGGGTGCGGGCCGCCATCGGGGCCGATCCGCGGGTCGGCGGGCGGCTGGCGCTGTGGGGACGCCGACTGGTCGGCGAGGCGTTGTCGCAGGCCCAACGAGTCGCGGCGGACCGGGACTCGCTGTCGGCCCTGATCGCCGGCGGAGTCGACCGGCCAGGGATGGATCTCGCCGCGATCGGGCTCGTTTTCGCCCGGCTGACCGAGAACCACGCCAAGCGCATGGACGCGCTAGGGCTCACGGCGTAGGCAACCCGGTGATCACCACGGAGGTACAGGCTGAGCGGGCCGCCTGTCTCCGCGGTTGACCCGTCAGGCCGTTTCCCTCCGGGCACCCAACCTGGCGACCAGGTACACGGCGATGGCCGCTAAGACGATGCTGATGATCCAGCGGGTCCAGTCGATGCCTGAGGTCTCCTCGACGCCGAGGGCTGCGGCGATCCAGTAGCCGACCTGCACGGCCACCACGCCGACGATCAGGTGGACCCAGATCGGCATGTTTTGCGTGCCGGGAACGACGAAGCGGCCGAGTGCCCCGATGACGAGCCCGGCGATGATCAGACCGACGATCTCCACGCTTGCTCCTCTCGTACGCCGCGCCGTCAGGAACGGCCGCTGGCGGACCGATCATCGCGCGGGACGTACCAGCGCAGCAAGCGCTGCGTGCGACTTCCCGTGGCGTGTCGTCTAGAGGGCTCCGAAGCCGACCCGGCGCTCGATCGGCTCGCCGATCTCTACGTAGGTCAGGTGTGCGGTGACGACGATGACGCGGCGCCCGCGCTCGTCGGTGAGGTCGAGCACGCCGCCCTTGCCGCCGAGGGCGTCGAAGACGGCCTTCTGGACCTCCTCCGGAGTCTGTGCGCTCTCGAGCACGATCTCGCGCGTGGCGTTGTGAACGCCGATCTTGACCTCCACGGTCACCCCTTCGGTGCTCGGCGGGCGCACCCGTCACGCCCGGACTCCCCGGTTCGCCAGGCTAGTCGAGGACTGCCGGCACGATCGCCCGGCAGCCTGTGCCCTCGGCGAACGCTCAGCCGTCCTCGCGCTTGGGGAACCCCCGGATGCCTCGCCACCCCAGGGTGGCGACCAGGTCGGCGGCGGCGTCGCGGGGGATCGATCCGTCCGCGTCGAGCCAGTAACGGGCGGTCACCTGGGCGATGCCGACCAGGCCGATCGCCAGCAGCGTGGACTCTTCGACCGGCAGACCCGTGTCCTCCGCGATGATCTTTGCGATCTCGTCCGCACAGGCCGCGTTGAGCCGTTCGAGGCGCTCTCGAACAGCCACCTCGTTGGTGAGGTCGGACTCGAACAGCAACCGGTAGGAACCAGCGGGGTCGTCGACGAACGCGAAGTAGGCGGTGATCGTCGCCGTCACGCGTTCCTTGTTGTCGTCGGTCGAACGCAGCGCGGCGTGCAGGCGTTGGAGCAGCTCCTCGCCGCTGTCGTCGAGGAGGGCGAGGTAGAGGTCGAGCTTGCCCGGGAAATGCTGGTAGAGCACCGGCTTGCTGACGCCGGCCCGTTCGGCGATCTCATCCATGGCCGCTGCGTGGTAGCCGTTGGCGACGAACACGTCGCTGGCGGCTCGGAGGAGCTGGGCACGGCGCGCCAACCGGGGCAGGCGCACGCCGCGGGCGGGCAGGTCGGGCAGGCTCGTCACGGCGCTCCTCGAATGATCGGCTGGCCGGATCGTACCTCCGGGCCGGCCTTGACCTCGGATTGGCGCGATCAGCGGTAGTCGTCCTCGTCGTAGCCGACGGCGCGCCGCTGCTCGACCGCATCGGCCGGATTGACGTCGTCGGGAACGCTCTGCGGCTGGTCGGGTTCGTGGTCGACGACGTCCTGGCGTTGCTCGACCGCGTCGGCCTCGGGTGCTTCTACGGCACCGGGATCCGGTGGACCGTCCGGCGACCAGATGTCCCCGTTGTTGTCGCTCTCGGACATGGCCAGCCTCCTGGACGGTCGGCGAGATCAGCAGCGTACCGGCACCCACGGCTCCGACGATCTCCCGCTGTGGACAGCACGTCTCACGGGGTGGACCCGGGCCGTGGGAATGCCGGGCTCCGTGGCACCGTTGGCGACCTCAGAACCGAACCACGCAACGGAGATGACGTGTCGCTGCCACCCTTGGTCGAGCCTGCCGCAGAGCTGAGCGTCGACGAGGTCCGCCGCTATTCGCGGCACCTGATCATCCCTGATGTCGGCATGGCCGGCCAGAAGCGGTTGAAGAACGCCCGCGTGCTCGTCATTGGCGCCGGCGGGCTCGGCTCGCCTGCGCTCATGTACCTCGCGGCAGCCGGAGTGGGCACACTCGGGGTCGTCGACTTCGACGTCGTCGACGAGTCCAACCTGCAGCGACAGGTGATCCACGGCCAGTCCGACGTCGGCACCCCGAAGGCGCTGTCCGCCAAGGCGAGTGTCGCCGAGATCAACCCGTACGTGAACGTCGTCGTGCACGAGGAACGCCTCGACAACGACAACGTCATGGAGATCTTCGCCGGCTACGACCTGATCGTCGACGGCACCGACAACTTCGCCACCCGCTACCTGGTCAACGACGCTGCCGTGCTGCTCGGCAAGCCGTACGTCTGGGGCTCGATCTACCGCTTCGACGGTCAGGCATCGGTCTTCTGGGCGGAGCACGGCCCGTGCTACCGGTGCCTGTACCCGGAGCCGCCGCCGCCGGGCATGGTGCCGTCCTGCGCGGAAGGCGGCGTGCTGGGCGTGCTTTGCGCCTCGGTGGGATCGATCCAGGTCACCGAAGCGATCAAGCTGCTGACGGGGGTCGGCGAGCCGCTGCTCGGGCGGCTGATGGTCTACGACGCTCTGGAGATGTCGTACCGCGCGGTCAACGTCCGCAAGGACCCCGAATGCGCGATCTGCGGCAAGAACCCGACGGTCACCGAGCTGGTCGACTACGAGGCGTTCTGCGGCGTGGTGAGCGAGGAGGCCGCGGAGGCGGCAGTCGACTCGACGATCTCGGTCCGCACGCTGGCCGACTGGCTGGCGGCACGCGATCGGGGCGAGCGCGACTTCGTGCTGGTCGACGTCCGGGAGCCGAACGAGTACGAGATCAACCGCATACCTGGCGCCGTGCTCATCCCCAAGGGTGAGTTCCTCACCGGCGAGGCGCTGCCGAGGTTGCCCGCCGACAAGCAGGTGGTCCTGCACTGCAAGTCCGGCGCCCGCTCGGCCGAGGCGCTCGCGGTGGTCAAGGGTGCTGGTTACGCCGACGCCGTCCATGTCGGCGGTGGCGTCGCGGCCTGGGTCAACCAGATCGACCCCAGCCAGCCGTCCTACTGAGCCATCCCGCGCTGACAACCCTGCGTCGCGGGGTCAGAGCAGGCCGCGCTTCTGCATCTGGGTCCACAGGATCCAACCGGGCACGATCGGCAACCAGAACGACACGATCCGGAACAACAGCACGGCGGAGACGGCTACCCCGGTGCCGACACCGATCGCGGTGAGGCCGGCGGTCAGTGCAGCCTCGACGGCACCGAGCCCGCCCGGCGTGGGGACGGCGGTACCGACCGTGTTGCCGACGAGTTGCACCACGGCGAGCGCGGCGACGTTGACGTCGGCGCCGAGTGCCTGGAGCGAGGCGTAGAAGCAGAAGACCAGCGCGGCGGCCTGGAGCACGATCCCGCCCGCGGCCTCGCCGAGCTTGCGGGGGTTTCCGAGCACGTCGAGCAGGCGTGGCAGCCCGCGCCCGGCGAACTCCTGCCACAGCGCGCGTGCCCGGCTCCGGATCGGCGGCATGAGCAGGAGCAGAGCGGCGAGCAGGATGACCCCGCCGATGATCGCGAGCGTGGTCGGCGACGGATCGAGGCCCGCTGCGGCGGACGACCCGGTGGCGATTCCCAGCACGATGATCAGCGGGATCGAGATGGCGACGTTGCCGACCTGGTTGGCGGCAACGCTTGCCGCGGCGAGCGGTCCGGCCACGCCGGCACGGGTCAGCAGCCGGATGTTGATCGCGGCGTTGCCCACCGTCGCCGGTGCGATCAGGCGGACGAAGCCGAGCGATACCTGGGCGCAGAAGGTGCGCCAGAACGGCACTCGCTCGGGGACGAACCCGAGTAGCGCCCAGGTGGCTCCGACGAAGCTCAACGTCATCGACGCGACTGCGACTCCCACCCACCCCCACTGGACCTCGGAGATCAGTGAGCCGAGCGGGGCCTCGGCGAGCTGCGCGCCGACGAGGTAGACGGCGACGACGGCTCCGACCCCGGTCAGCAGCGACAACGGGCGGAGGCGCTCGACACGGATGACCTCGGACTCCGTCACGTCGGCCCGCGCGATGACGCGGTCGCGCAACTGGCTGAGCAGGGTGCGCCGGCTCTTGAGGCCCCGGCGGGTTATGCGGGCGAGTGCGATCGGCTGCAGCAGCGGGACAGCGGCGGCCACCCGGGCGGGGCCGAGCACGTCGAAGGCGGTGGCGACGGCTCGTTCGGCTCCGACGACCAGGCCGACCGCGACCAGCGCCTGGGCCAGGTCGACCCGCAACGCCACATCGGGTGCGGCGATCTCTCCGCCGGACGGGTTGAGGAGCCAAACCTGACCGTCGTCGCCGACGAGGATGGACCGCCCGGACAGCCGCCGATGGGCGACCTGATTCTCGTGCAGCCTCTTCAACTGCTTCCACAGGTCGTGCAGCATTCCGTCGGTGATCTCGTTCGCCGACACGTCGGCGAGCGGCCGTCCCGGAATGTGGTCGAACACGAGGGCGACCGCATCGGAGCCGACCTTGAGAGCCTTGCGAAGCCGTGGGGTCCGCGCACCCGCCTCTCTGACTGCCAGAGAGAGCAGGGCCGCCTGGTCGAGGGCCGCGCGCATGGCGACGGCCTCGCGGGGCAGCACCTCCTGCCGGGTGCGGACCTGCGCGATCAACCGGCCCAGGATGCCCGCGCCCTCGTTCTCCCGGTCCAGCACCAGCACTCCCAGTGGGCCGCCTCCGGTCTCGACGACGTAGCGGCGGTGCTGGTCGACCTCGTCGGCGCGGACGCTGCGCACGTCGTACGCCTCGGCCTGAAGCATGGCTGCGACGGTGCGGCCGTCCGGGGCGGTCGAGGGCCGGCCGCTGACCAACCGCACGCCGAGGCCGACGAGGTGGCCGATGCCGATCGCAAGGGCGGTGCCCGCGACCGAGGCGTTGCCGTTGAGCAGGCCGACCGCGAGGCTCGCACTGATCGCGAACAGCGCGGCCTGACGGACCAGTTTCATGTCCAGCCAGGCGGTCACGGTGGTGATCGCGACGAGCAGGGCGGGGTAGGGAGGTACTGGTCCGGCGGTTTCGTCGGTCACGACGTCGGCCGGGTCGGTAGGCATGAACGACGCCGTGCCGAACGCCTCGGCGAGCACATCGGGTGCCGCGTTGATCAGCCAGAGCGAGACCAACGCGGCGACGACGGCGGCGACGATGCCGGCGACGAGGACCTCCACCGTGGTTCGCAGCCGGCCGCGCACCATGAGCAGTACGACCAGCAGGGGTGGGAGGATCACGCCGACCAGGCTGGCTGCCCACGCCAGGATCTGTATGAGCCCGCCCGGCACTCGCCTGCCGAGCTCTTCGAGGTCTTCGCCGAGCCCGGTCAGCGTCTGCGCGGCGACGATCGCCAGTCCGACGATCGCGGCGACGCCGGCGACAGTGAGGATCAGCCGGACGATGTCCATCGGCCGGCGGGCACGCCGAGGGAGCGGAGGCTCCTCGACCGGGATATCCCGGACCGGAATCCGCGTTGCCGCCACGTCGGTGTCCGCCATCGACCTCGATCGTTCCATGCCGGGCCGCGCTCAGCACCGACCACTGTGCGGCCGGGACCCGCGTGGCGTGACCCCACGGGGCACGATAGCCGCGTGGACGACGAGTACGTCGAGGCCGTACTGAGCCTGGTCGAGCGGATCCCGATCGGACGGGTCATGGCGTACGGCGCGGTCGCCGAGGTGGTGGGGGAGTCGCTGGCGCGTGGGGGGCCTCGCCTGGTCGGCGCCGTCATGGCCGCCTACGGCGGTGCGGTGCCGTGGTGGCGGGTGGTGACGGCCTCCGGACGGCTTCCGCCGGGCAACGAGGTCGCCGCGCTGCGCGAGTTGGCCGCGGAGGGTTGCCCGTTGAGTTCCGACGGCACCCGCGTGGATGTCCGGCGCGCCGCATGGCACCCCGACTGATGGCGAACGCGACCACGGCCCCAACACCACGGTCGACCCGCGAAGTGCCGGCTCGACGGCGCCGGTGTCCGCCCGTCGTGGTGGGATGACGGCGTTCCGACGACATCTGGGGGTGTGGTGAAGCGGCCGGACGTCCGTCTCGTGCGAACGCCGCGCGAACCGGTGTCCGCCCCCACGCTCGACGCGGCGCAGCGTGCGGTCGTCGACCATCGCGGTGGCCCGCTGCTGGTCCTCGCCGGGCCCGGCACGGGCAAGACCACGACGCTGGTCGAGGCGGTGGTCGACCGGGTCGAGCGCGACGGTGTCGATCCAGAACACGTCCTCGCACTCACCTTCAGCCGCCGCGCCGCGGACGAGCTGCGGCAGCGGATCGCCGGGCGGCTCGCCCGCACGGTACGCGAGCCGCTGGCCCGCACGTTCCACTCCTACGCGTTCGGGCTGCTGCGCCGTGAGGCGGTCCTGCGCGGTGAGCCGGCACCGCGGCTGCTCACCGGTGCCGAGCAGGACCTGCTGATCCGCGAGCTGCTCCGTGGCGACGTCGAAGAGCTCGGTGCCGACTACTGGCCCGGGCGCCTGCATCCGGCGCTGACCACCCGCGGCTTCGCCGAGGAGCTGCGCGATCTGCTCATGCGCGCGGTCGAGCGAGGAGTCGGCCCGGACGAGCTGGAAGCGCTCGGTTGCCGGCACGGACGCGACGACTGGACGGCTGTCGCCCGCTTCACCCGGCAGTACGCCGGGGTCACGGGTCTGCGGCAGCCACCGGCGTACGACCCCGCCGAGCTGGTCCGGGCGGCGGTCGACCTGCTGCGCGACGACGCCGGGCTGCTCGCACGCGAGCGCGACGCCCGCGCCTTCGTCGTCGTCGACGAGTACCAGGACTCCGACCCGGCGCAGGAAGAGCTGCTCTCCCTGCTCGCCGGCGGCGGCCGCGACCTGGTCGCCGTCGGCGACCCGGACCAGTCCATCTACGCGTTCCGTGGTGCCGAGGTCGAGGGCATCCGGCGATTCCCTGACCGGTTCCCGACCGCCGACGGCTCGCCCGCTCCGGTCGTCGCGCTCGACGTGTCGCGCCGGTCCGGACCGGTCCTGCTCGCGGCCACCCGCCGGGTCGCCGCCCGGATGGGCGGCCCTCGCGAACACCGCCTGCTGATACCCGGCGACCAGGGTGCGGCGGGGGAGATGTCCGTCCATGTCCTGTCCAGCGCGAGTCAGGAAGCGGCGTTCGTTGCGGGCCGGTTGAGAGAGGCCCACCTGCTCGGTGGCGTGCCCTGGGGGTCGATGGCGGTGCTGGTGCGGACGGCAGCGGCGCTGCCCGTGCTGCGCCGCGGCCTGGCCGCAGCCGGCGTACCGGTCGCGGTCCGGATCGACGAGGTGCCGCTGGTCGAACAACCACCGGTGCGCGCGCTGCTCGACCTCCTGGCGGTGGCCACCGGTCGCCCAATCGACCCCGACCTCGCGTTTTCACTGGTCACGGGTCCGCTGGGAGGTGCCGACCAGCTGGCGCTGCGTCACCTGCGCCAAGAGTTGCGGGCCCACGAGCTCGCTACCGGTGGCGGCCGCACGTCGGCCGATCTGCTCGTCGAGGCGCTGGAGCAACCCGCCATGCTGGCGCCGCTGCACCCACGAGCCGTCGCACCGGCCGTCCGGATGGGTCGGCTGGTGGGCGCGGCCGGTGCGGCGGCGGGCAAGGCCGGGTCCACGGCCGAGGACGTGCTGTGGGCGGTGTGGTCCGCGACCGGCTTGTCCGCCCGGTGGTCGGCAGCGGCGTTGGCGGGCGGACCGGCCGCCTCGTCCGCCGACCGCGACCTCGATGCCGTGGTGGCGCTGTTCGACGCGGTCGCCCGGTTCGTCGACCGCCTGCCCGGCGAGGGGCCGGACGGGTTCCTCGAGCACCTGCGCGGTCAGCAGATCCCGGCCGACACCATGTCCGTCGGCGCGCCGGCAGGTCCGGCCGTTCAGCTCATGACCGCTCATGCGGCCAAGGGGCTGGAGTGGGACGTCGTGGCGGTGACCGGTGTGCAGGAGGGGGTCTGGCCCGATCTGCGCGTGCGCGGCGGCATGCTCGGTACCGAAACCCTCGTCGACCTCGTCGCCGGCCGGCCCGACTCGCCGGTTGCGCGGCAGAGTGCGCGGCTGGCCGAGGAACGGCGGCTGTTCTACGTCGCAGCGTCGCGGGCCCGGCGAACGCTTCTGGTCACGGCTGTCGCCGCCGAGGACACGCAGCCCTCACGCTTCCTCGACGACCTCGACCCGCTCGCGGCGCACACGACAGGCGACCGCCCGATCGAGCGGGTACCCAGAGGGCTCGACCTCCCGTCACTGGTCGCCGAGCTTCGCCGCGTGGTGTGCGACCCCCTGCAGGAATCCTCCCGGCGGCGCGGAGCTGCGCGACAGCTCGCCAGGTTGTCGGCCGACGGTGTCCGCGGCGCCGACTCCGATCAGTGGTACGGCTTGGGAGCCGTATCCGACCCCGCCCCGTTGCGCGCTCCGGGCGAACCCGTCCGGGTCTCACCGTCGAAGGTCGACGAGTTCGACCGCTGCGAGCTCCGGTGGCTGCTCAAGGCGTGCGGCGCCACCGACACCGACACCACGCGTGCCGGTGTCGGCGCACTGGTCCACGACCTCGCCGAGCAGGCGGCCACGTACGACTGGTCGGACGTGCAACTGCTCGCGGAGTTCGACCGCCGCTGGCCCACCGTCGGTCTCGGAGACGGGTGGGTGGGACGGCGCGAGCACGACCGGGTCCGACCCATGGTCGAGAGGCTGGGGCGCTGGCTCCACGACAACCCGCGGGTCGTCGTTGCTGTTGAGGCGCCGTTCGACGTCGAGATCGGGCGAGCCCGCCTGGTGGGCCGCGTCGACCGCCTCGAGCGCGACGGGCAGGGCCGCCTGGTCGTCGTCGACCTCAAGACCGGCAGGTCAGTAGTCAGGGATGACGACCTCGCGGTCCACCCTCAGCTCGCCGTCTACCAGCTCGCGGTCGAACACGGCGGCTTCGACGAGCTGGCCGCGGCCGAGCGCCGGTCCGGCGGCGCGAGCCTGGTCCAACTCGGCGCGACCAAGGGTGCCGCGCGCGAGCAGGTGCAGGCGCCGCTGGCCGAGGCCGCCGATCCCGGCTGGGCCGGCGATCTGCTCGCCCGGACGGCCGACGGGATGGCCGGTGCGGTCTTCCGGGCCGAGCGCACCAACTGGTGCGGCTTCTGCCCCGCCCGCCCGTCCTGCCCGGCCCATCCCGAAGGCGCGCAGGTGACACCGTGATTCTCACACCAGCTCAGCTGGCCGCGCGGCTCCGGCAACCGCCACCCACGGCCGAGCAGGCGGCCGCCATCGCGGCACCGCTCGCGCCCGGCGTCGTGGTCGCCGGCGCGGGGTCCGGCAAGACCGAAACCATGGCTGCTCGAGTCGTCTGGCTGGTCGCGTCCGGTCAGGTCCGGCCCGAGCAGGTGCTCGGCCTGACGTTCACCCGCAAGGCCGCCCGCGAACTGGCCGCGCGGATCCGCCGCCGCCTCGGCCAGCTCGCAGCCCGGGGTGTGCTCGACGCCGTACTCGAGGCAGACCCGACCGTGCTCGACGGCGAGCCCACAGTGGTCACCTACGACGCGCTGGCGGGTCGGATCGTCGGCGAACACGCGCTGCGCCTCGGCCGCGAGCCCGCCGCCCGGCTGGTCACCGAGGCGGTGGCGTGGCAGTACGCCACCAGGGTGGTCGAGGCGTACGCAGGCGAGATGGACCATGTCACCCATGCGCCGTCTACGGTGGCCGAGCAGGTGCTCGCCCTGCACGGCGACCTGTCCGGGCACCTGGTCGAGCCGGCCCGACTCGCCGACATCGCCCGCGGACTTCGGGCCGAGGTCGACGCGCTGCCGACGGTGCCCGGGATGCGCGGGCCGTACTACCAGGAAGTCCGCGACGCCTTGGCGGTCCAGGACGCCAGAGCGCAGATCGTGCCCCTCGTCGACGCGTTCCGCGTCGTCAAGCGGGCGAACGAGGTCGTCGACTTCGGCGACCGGGCCGAGCTGGCCGCCCGGCTCGCCGTCGAGTTCCCCGAGGTCGGTGCGGGCGAGCGCGAGCGGTTCTCCGTCGTCCTGCTCGATGAGTACCAAGACACCAGCCATGCCCAGTTGGTGCTGCTGCGCTCGCTGTTCGGCAACGGGCACCCGGTCACTGCGGTCGGCGACCCGTGCCAGTCGATCTACGGGTGGCGGGGCGCCAGCGCCGGCACGCTGACCGCGTTCCGGCGAGAGTTCCGAACCCGAACCGGCGAGGACGCTGGGCAGGGCTCGTTGACGACGAGCTTCCGCAACGGCGCGCGGATCCTCGCCGTGGCCAACCGGCTGGCCGAGCCGTTGCGGTCCGAGGGTCTCGACGTTCCGGTGCTCACGTCGTTCGCCGGCCGGGCCGGCGGAGACGTCGTCGCGTCGCTGTACCTCACCGCCGACGACGAGGCCGCCGATATCGCCCGGCGGGCCCGAGCATTCTGGTACGTGGCGCCTGAAGGGCGCTCCGCCGCCGTGCTGGTCCGCAACCGGTCCCAGATCCCGCGGATCGAGACCGCGTTGCGGGTGGCCGGCCTACCGGTGCAGGTGGTCGGCGTCGGCGGTCTGCTCGCCACCCCGGAGGTCGGCGACATCGTCGCGACCCTCCGAGTGCTCGCCGACCCCGCACGTGGCGACGCCCTCATGCGCCTGCTGACCGGCGCGCGCTGGCGCATCGGTCCCCGCGACCTCGACGCCCTCGCCCGCTGGTCGCGTCGCCTCGTTCGCGGTGCCGACGCTGCGGACGTCGACCCAGACGAGGTCGACGACCGCAGCATCGTCGACGCACTCGACTCGCTGCCGCGCGACGGCTGGTTCTCCGCCGACGGCGGGCTCCGGCTCGCGGCGCTGTCCGGCGAGCTGCGCGCACTGCGGAGACGGGCCGGCCAACCCCTGCCCGACCTCGTCCACGACGTCGAACGCACGCTCGGCCTCGACGTCGAGGTCGCGGCCCGCGCCGGCCCCGGTGGCCGTGTCAACCTCGACCGCTTCCTCGATGTCGTGGCCGAGTTCGCCGCGTCGGGTGAGGCGCCGACCCTGTCGGCCTTCCTGGCCTATCTCGATGCCGCCGAGACCGCCGAGCGGGGCCTGCGTCCGGGAGAGGTCGAGGTTGTCGGCGACCACGTCCAGGTGCTGACCGTGCATGGCGCCAAGGGGCTCGAATGGGACGCTGTGTTCGTCGCCGGACTGGTCGACGGCGTGTTCCCCGCCGGTCACGCAAACGACCGGGCGTGGCTGGGCAAGCCGGGAGAGCTGCCATATCCGTTGCGCGGCGATGTCGCGGCGTTGCCGGGCTTCAGCCTCAGCAGCGCGGGCGATCAGCGGGAGGCCCGCGACGCGGTCCGGCGGTTCGCCCAGGAGTGCGGCCGGGCCGGCCGGCTCGAGGAGCGGCGGCTCGCCTACGTCGCAGCCACCCGCGCCCGCCGGCTGCTCGTCTGCACGGGTTATCGATGGGGCGACGGCAAGCTGGCACGGGTGCCGTCGGAGTTCCTCGGGGAGGTCCGCGAGGCTTGCGAGGCCGGCGCCGGCGAGGTCGGCATCTGGGTCGACGACCCGGGCGAGGCCAACCCGCTCGCCGACCTCGTCGACGACTTCCACTGGCCCTACGACCCGCTCGCCGGGCGGCGGGCCGCGGTCGAGGAGGGCGCCGCACTGGTCCGTGCGGCGGAGGAGAGCGGCGACGCCGCCGACCTGCTGGCCGAGGCCGAGATCATGGTGGCGGCGGCCGAGTGGGACGACGAGGTCAGGACGCTGCTCGCCGAGCGGGACCGGTCTGCCGCCGAGCGTGCGGTCGACGTCCCGCTGCCCGGGCATCTCTCCGTGTCCCGGCTGGTCCAGCTGCGCGATGACCCGCAGGCGCTGGCCCGTGACCTCAGGCGGCCGGTCCCCCGCCCGCCGGCGCCGCTGGCGCGTCGCGGCACGCTGTTCCATGCGTGGCTCGAATCGCGGTGGGGCAGTCCCCGGCTGCTCGACGTCGACGAGCTGCCCGGATCGGCCGACGAGGGAGCGGCCCACGACCGCGAGCTGGCGTCCCTCCAGGACGCCTTCCTCGCCTCGGAGTGGGCCGGCCGCACCCCCGTCGAGGTCGAGGCTCCGTTCGAGCTGTTGATCGCCGGCGTCCTGGTCCGCGGTCGGGTCGACGCCGTCTTCCCCACCGACGGCGACGGCGTCGAGGTGGTCGACTGGAAGACCGGGCGGCCACCCCGTAGCCGCGCCGAGGAATCGGTGCGGGCGATCCAGCTTGCCGCCTACCGGCTGGCGTTCGCCCGCCTGCGCGGGCTGCCGCTCGCGCGGGTCGGGGCGGCGTTCCACCATGTCCGCGAGAACCTCACGCTGAGACCGGTCGACCTGCTCGACGAGGCGGCGCTCGAGGCGCTGGTCCACTCCGTTCCGGTGGTCGAACCGGCCTGAGCGCGGGTCAGAAGTCGACGTCGACGGTCAGTGCGGCGTGGTCCGAAACATCCAGGCGCCGTGCGGCGACGGCACGCACGGCGTCGGTCCCGATGCCGTGGCCGAGTATGTGGTCCCACTGGACGCGGGGTCGCCACGACGGGTACGTGGGCGCGCGGGCCAGCTCGGCCCAGCGGGTCAGGATCCCGGGCAGCCGTCCGGGCAGGTTGAGGTCGCCCAGCAGCAGCCGGGGCGGCGGCATCGTCGCCAACCACCGGGTCACTGTCAGCACCTGCCGCACGTTCCAGCCCGGCACGAACGAGAGGTGGGCGGTCGCGACCGTGAAGGGTCCGTCCGGTCCGACGACGACCGCCGCCAGGGCGACCCGGGGTTCGTCGGATACGCGGGTGAGCCCATGCTCGCCGGCGACGCGCAGCGGAAGCTTGACCGGTGCCGCGGGGAAGCTGTGGGCCTCCCACCGCAGCACCCGCAGCCGCGACACCAGGGCGATTCCGTATGCGGGTCCGGCCGTGTCACCGAGCGGGTCGGCCTGTGTCCAGCGGCCTTGCGGTGTACCGGCCAGCGCGGGTGCGAACCGCCACCACGGCGCGTCCAACTCGTCCGCGACCACGCCGGCCTGGTCGGCCTTTCCGCTGCGTGGCTGTCCCTTGTCGACCTCCTGGAGACCGAGCACGTCGGCGTCCACTGCGACGGCGGCCGCACGGAGGTCGGACTCCCGGACCTGCCCGGTGTCGACCGCGAGGCCGTGCAGGAGGTTGACGGTGCCGAACCGCAACGTAACCACGACCACAGGCTAGGCCGCTCGGATCAGGGGGCGGTTGCCGTCGCCAGGGCGATCTCGGCCATCGCCGAGAAGGTGCGTTCGCGGTCGTCGGCAGAGGTCTCCTCGCCGGTGACGACGCTGTCGCTGGCCGTGCAGATCGTGAGCGCGCGGGCGCCGTGCTTGGCGGCCAGGGTGTAGAGGGCAGCGGACTCCATCTCCACGGCCAGGACGCCGTAGTCGCCGAGCCGCCTCAACAGATCGGGCCGGTCGGAGTAGAAGGAGTCCCACGCCGCGACCGGCCCCACGTGGTAGGGCGCTCCCGCCCGCTCGGCCGACTCGACGCACGCGCGGAGCAGACCGAAGTCGGCGGTGGGCGCGTAGTCGACGCCCTCGAAGCGCAACCGGTTCATCGACGAGTCCGTGCACGCACTCATGGCCACCACCAGGTCGCGCACGGCGACCTTCGCCACCAGCGCACCGCAGGAGCCGACCCGGAGCAGGGTGCGGGCGCCGTACTCGGTCAGCAGCTCGTGAACGTAGATCGCCAGCGAGGGTTGCCCGATCCCGGTGCCCTGGACCGAGACCCGCTCGCCCCGGTGCGTGCCGGTGAACCCCAGCATGTTGCGGGTGCTGGAGTAGCACCTGGCGTCGTCGAGGTAGGTCTCGGCGATCCACCGGGCACGCAGCGGGTCACCGGGCAGCAGGACCGTCTCGGCGATCTCGCCTCTCTCGGCCGCGATGTGGGTGCTCACGAGCGACGACCGTATCTGGCGGCCGTGGGCTCACGATGCAGATCGGGCCGCGCCGGCCCGACGGCGTGCCCCTAGTGTCGGGAGCCGTGGACGAGGCCGCCCCGACGCACTCCCTGCTGGCGCCGCTCGCGCTGGCACACGCCGACGTCGACCGGGCGGCGCATCGACGCACAGACGACGCGTGGCTCGCCGCGGCATGGACGGACCGGGGAAGCCGTGCCTTCGTCGTCGCCGACGGCAGGGCCCGGGTGCGCGACGGCAGGCTAGTCACGGCGTCGCCTGCCGACCTTCCCGCGGGCGAGCGGTTCTTCCTCGGCGTCGACGCCCAAGGCGTCGCGTACTTCGCCGTCCACGTCGGCGGAGCGCACCCCGACCCGGCTGCGGTGACGCTGCGGGAGGCGTCGATGCTGCTCGACGTCCGAGATGGCGGGCTCATGGTGCACGCCGTCGCGCTCGCGAACTGGCACCAGGCGCACGGTCACTGCTCCCGCTGCGGTGCGGTCACCGAGGTGACGTTCGCGGGGCACGTCCGCCGGTGTCCCGTCGACGGGTCGGAGCACTTTCCGCGCACGGATCCCGCGGTGATCGTGCTGGTGACCGACGAGGACGACCGGTGCCTGCTGGCCCGGAACGTGCTGAGCCCGCCCGGGCGGTTCGCTACGGTCGCCGGCTTCGTCGAACCCGGAGAGTCACCCGAGCAGGCCGTCGTCCGCGAGGTCGCCGAGGAGACCGGGATCGTCGTCACGTCCGCTCGTTATGTGGGGAGCCAGCCATGGCCGTTCCCGTCCAACCTCATGCTCGGCTTCTACGCCCGGGCCGACGGTGCCGAGCCACGTCCGGACGGCGAGGAGATCGACGAGGCGCTCTGGTTCTCGCGCGACGAGCTCGCGGCGGCCCTCGAGTCCGGCGAGCTGCTCCTCTCGCCCTCGGCGTCGATCTCGCGTCGCCTGATCGAGGGGTGGTACGGCTCCGAGCTGAATCCCCGCCCCTAAGCGCAATGCCCGGGTCCAGCCCGGGCATTTGATCACGTTCACCATGCTCGCCGACCGTTCACCAGGTTCCGGAACCTGGTGAACGGTCCACCAGGGTGGTGAACGTGATCAATCTCCACAGGGGAGCTTGGCCCTGACCTCGTCGGGGGTGGGATTCGTCAGCGCCGAGCCGTCAGTGAAGATCAGTGTGGGCACGGTGGCGCTCCCGCCGTTGACCGAGCGGACCAGGTCGGCAGCGGCCGGGTCGGTGTCGATGTCGACCTCGGCAAAGGCGATTCCGTCACGTTCGAGCGCACGCTTGAGGCGATGGCAGTAGCCGCACCAGGTGGTGCTGTACATCGTGAAGGACATCGCGCTCCGGCCGGTACTTAGGGGACGAAAGCGACAACGCGGAACCGCCCGATGGTGTTCCCGCCCCTGCGGTGAGCCACGCCACCCGCGACGTGGTTGTCCACGTGCGTCGCCGGTGACCGTGCGTCGGTGACGGCTGCCAGGATGGGCGCCGTGCCCAGCCGTGCCGATGTCCTCGCCGAGCTCGATCCCGAGCAGCGCGAGGTCGCGACTGCGCTGACCGGGCCGGTCTGTGTCATAGCCGGCGCGGGCACGGGCAAGACCCGGGCCATCACGCACCGGATCGCGCACGGCGTGCTGAGCGGTGCCTTCGACCCGCGCCGGGTGCTCGCCGTCACCTTCACCACCCGTGCGGCCGGCGAGATGCGCGGCCGCCTGCGGTCGCTCGGGGTCGAGGGGGTGCAGGCACGCACCTTCCACTCCGCCGCATTGCGCCAGGCCCGCTACTTCTGGCCGCAGGTCACCGGTGCCGAGCTGCCTGAGATCAGCGCCACGAAGCTTCCCATCGTCGGTGCGGCAGCCGGCCGGTGCCGGGTGCCCACCGACCGCACGGTGCTGCGCGATCTCGCGTCCGAGATCGAGTGGGCCAAGGTCAGCAATGTGCTGCCGGAGACCTACCCGGAGGCCGCCGTCGCCGCCCACCGCGAGGTCGCCGGCATCGACCCCGAGACCGTCGCCCGGGTCTACGCCGCGTACGACGACGTCAAGACCGACCGCGGTGTGCTCGACCTCGAGGACATCCTGCTCGCCGCGGTGGGTCTCCTGGCGGGCCGGCCGGGTGTCGCGGAGGCAGTTCGCGCGCAGTACCGGCACCTCGTCGTCGACGAGTACCAGGACGTCTCGCCGGTGCAGCAGAAGTTGCTGGACCTGTGGCTCGGCGAGCGTGACGACATCTGCGTCGTCGGCGACCCGGCGCAGACCATCTATTCCTTCGCCGGCGCCCGACCCGACTACCTCGTCGGGTTCGCCGAGCGCTACCCGCACGGCCGCGTGGTCAGGCTGGTGCGCGACTACCGGTCGACTCCACAGGTCGTCGCCGTGGCGAACGCCGTCCTGTCACGCGGCACTGATCCCGCTGCTCGCGCCGGGGTCCAGCTGCGAGCGCAACAGCCGGATGGCCCGGCCACCGAGTTCGCGGAGCACGCTGACGAGGTCGCCGAGGCCGACTGGGCCGCCGCCGAGATCGCCCGCCTGGTGGCCGCAGGCACGCCGGCGCGCGAGATCGCCGTGCTGTACCGGGTCAACGCTCAGTCCGAGGCGTACGAGCAGGCACTGTCCGAGGCGGGCGTGCCCTACGTAGTACGCGGGGCCGAGCGCTTCTTCGACCGGGCCGAGGTGCGGCAGGCGGCGATGCTGTTGCGCGCCGCGGCCCGATCCGACGACTCCCACGCCGACGCCCCGGACGCCGCGGCGGCGACGGCGGCGGTGCTCGAGTCCGCGGGCTGGTCCTCACGGCCGCCGTCCGGAGGCGGCGCCGCTCGCGAACGATGGGAGTCGCTGGCCGCAGTGGTCGCGCTCGCCGAGGAAGTCGTCGCCGCGCAGCCGTCGGCCGGGCTCACCGAGGTGCTGGCCGAGTTCGAAGGGCGGGCAACGGCGCAGCACGCCCCCGTCGCCGACGGCGTCACGCTGGCCTCGCTGCATGCGGCCAAGGGGCTGGAATGGGATGCCGTCTTCGTGGTCGGCTGCCACGAGGGCACCCTGCCGTTGGCCTATGCCGAGACCACTGCCCAGCTCGCCGAGGAACGCCGCCTGCTCTACGTGGGCGTAACCAGAGCACGGCAGTGGCTGCGCGTGTCCTGGTCGTGCTCGCGGACGCCCGGCGGCCGTGGATCGCGTCGGCCCAGCCGCTTCCTCGACGGCGTCCGGCCGTCCGGAGTCGCCCGCACCGACTCCGCAGGCAGCGCTGCCACCGGCGCACGGCGCTCGCGCACCCGAGGTCCGCAGCGGTGCCGGGTCTGCGGCGCTGCGCTCTCCACGGCGGCCGACCGCAAGATCGGCCGGTGCGCCGACTGCCCGTCGTCGGTCGACGAGGCGCTGTTCGATCGGCTCCGGGCCTGGCGGCTCGAGCGGGCCCAGGAGCAGAAGGTCCCGGCCTACGTCGTGTTCACCGACGCCACCCTCACGGCGATCGCCGAGACCAGACCGGACGACGAGCACGCTCTGGCGGCGGTCCCCGGGGTCGGCCGGACCAAACTCGACCGCTACGGATCCGACGTTCTGGAGCTCTGCCGGAATCTGAGTCAATAAATGCATTGCTCCTTACCGGCTCGAGGTCTAGTGTTTCTTGCTGACGCCCGGGCAGCGCGACGATGTCGCGCGCGCCCACGAGACGACCGAAGGGAGGTTCCGGTGAAGATGATCACGAAGAGCGGGTCGTTCGACGGCATCGCCCACGACGCACCGGTGACCTCCGGCGTGCGCGCCCTCGGCTTCGGGAGCGTCCGGGAGCGTCGCCCTGCGTCCACCGATGTCCCGTCGACGGGTGGAGTGCGTCCGCTGGCAGGCACCATCGCCCCGGCCACCGCCGATGACATGGCGTGGACGCTGATCCCGACCGCCGACGACCAGGCCCGCACCCGGGTCCTGACCTGGAGTTCACCGGTATAGCTCCATCACACCGGCGCCTCCAGGCCGCGGACCCGAAACCCGGGACCGCGGCCTTTTTCTATGCCACCGGGCCGTCAAGGTTCCACCGGACCGAGACACGAAGGGAGGTGACCACCGTGATGCTGGCGAGTGTCCTCGACCGTGCCGTCGTCACCGACGCGACGATCCCCTGCCGGACAGACCCCGAGCTGTGGTTCGCCGAGTCGCCCGCCGACGTCGAGCTCGCCAAGTCGCTGTGCCACGAGTGTCCGGTCCGATCGCAATGCCTGGCCGGTGCCCATGCGCGACGCGAGCCCTGGGGCGTCTGGGGAGGAGAACTGTTCATCTCCGGCGTCGTCGTCGCGCGCAAGCGGCCTCGCGGCCGTCCGCGCAAGACCGAGGTCGCCGCGTGAGCCGACAAGCGGCAACGGTGACCACGAACCGGCGCGCCGACTGGCGAGCCGACAAGGGCACAGGCAACAGGCCTGTGCTCCCGACAGAACGAGAGAACCCGATGACAACGACGACCCACAGGTACGTCGACCCGATCGTCAGGAGCACTCAGATGATTCTCATGTACGAAGCCCTCGCGAGAGCGCAGTATCAGGAGCGCCTCGCCGAGGCCGAGCACGAGCGAGTGGCGCTGCGCGTCGCCGCCGCCCGGCGGCACCAGCGCCGTGCCGAGCGTGCTGCCCGTCGCGCCAGCCGGGCCAACCGGCTCGCGAGCGTCGCGGCAGCCCGCGCGCTCTGAGATCCGGGGACGGCCGGTTTGCATTCGCGAACCGGCCGTCCCCTCCTCCGCGGCACCCGCGAGACTGGACGCCGTGGACCGCCTCGTCGAACGCGCCGCCGACGCTCTGACCGCACCGGAGCTCGCCGACGTCGTCGACATCGTGGCATGGCCGGACGGCGACGGCGCCGTGCGGGTTGCGAACAGCGCCGGGCGTGCGCGGCTGCGACCGGGCGAGCCCGACGAGCTGATCGACGGCGCCAGCCCGGTCGCCGACCAGAATCCGATGGCCTTCCTGCCGTACAGCGACGAGTGCGCCGACCCGGCGCCGCCCAATGCGCGCAACGCCTATCCCCACGCGGGTGACCGGCTGCTCTCTCTGTTCGGCGACGGCGGCCGGTCGCCGAACCTGGTAGTCGTCCACACTGCAGCGCACTACTTTCCCGAGGCCGGCGGGCACGTCGGCGAGCACGGAAGCCTCGACGTCATCCAGTCCCGGGCGCCACTCCTGCTGTCCGGACCCGGCGTCAGGGCCACGGGGTGGCTCGACGACTATGCCCGGCTCCGCGACATCGGCCCCACGCTTGCGTGGCTGGCCGGCGCCGGACCCGACGATGCGACCGGCAGGCTGCTCGACGCGGCCGGTGCTCCGGTCGAGGGCGATGTGCTGGACCGGCTGGTGGGCCGCGGTGCCGGCTGGGTGGTGGGCGTGCTCTGGGACGGGGCCCACTGCGGCGACCTCCTGCACCTGGTCGGTCGGGGTGAGCTGCCGGCCGTCGAGCGCCTGCTGGAGCGCGGCTGCGCCCTGCGTGGTGGAGCGGTCGCGGAGTTCCCCAGCGTGACCCTCACGAACCACACGTCGATCCTCACCGGAGTCGGCCCCGGCCGGCACGGCATTCTCGGCAACGTGTTCTACGACCGCGCGTCGGAGCTTGCGGTCAACGCGAACGACGCGACCACCTGGCACCGGTCCGCCGAGTGGCTGCGACCCGGTGTCGCCACTGTCTTCGAGCAGGTGGCCCGGGCACGGCCAGGGGTGCTCACCGCATGCGTCAACGAGCCCGTGGATCGGGGTTCGGGCTACTCGACGATGGCGGTGATCCGGGCGACCGGCTCGGCCGACGGCGCCACCAGCCTGGCGCAGGCCCTTGCGGACCCGACCGGTTCCCCGTACGTCGGCGAGCGCGCCCATCTCGCCGACCGCTACTACGCCTGGGCCACCCAGGTCGACGACGCGGGCGTCGACCAGATGCTCAGCCTCTGGCACAGCCCGGGCGCTGCGCCCGCCCTCACGTGGTGGTCGAACTCGGTGACCGACGCGGGCCATCATGCGGGCGGGCCGCGTTCGACGATCGCTCGGGACTCGCTACGCGACGCCGACCGCCGCCTCGGGGCGTTTCTCGACCACCTCGACCGGGTCGGCGTGGCTGATGAGGTCCTGGTTGTCCTGACGGCGGACCATGGGTTCGAGGGGGCGGACCCGGCATGCCGCGGCGGGTGGGACGAGGCCCTGCGCTCCGCGGGTGTCCCGTACCGGGACGAGGGACCCGGTTTCGTGTACCTCGGAGAGGGGATGGCACGGTGAGCGACGTTTCGCAGGGAAGGGGGAGCGATGGGCGTCAGATGTGACAGCTGCGGGACCGCAGCACCCGGCGACGACGTACCGCTGGGATGGGTGAGCAGTGTCGAGGGCGGCCGTACCCTGCACTACTGCGACCGGTGCGCGCGCGAGAACCTCCGCGCGATCGAGGCGCGCCTCGACCCGGTGTGGTGGTGACACGGCGGAGGGGGTCAGGGTGAGGCGGCGGCGAAGCCGGGCAGCCAGCGATCGAGCTCGGCGCGGAACGGCGCCTCGCAGTCGAGCTGCGACAGCACACCCAGCCCGCCGATCCAGACCCGGTGGATGAGTAGGTAGGACGGCGGCAGGTTGAGTTTGAGCCCCACGGTGTAGCCGGGTCGCCGCGGGTCGTTGATGCGGGCGAACTGCTCGCGCATCCACGGCCGGTTGAAGTGGAAGCGCTCGACAGCCGCCGGCTCGAGGAACGGCGCCATGTAGTCGTAGAGAGCCTCCGGCTCGATCCGGATGTGCGCCTTGACGAAGCCTTCGTCCCGCAGGCCTTCCAGCATCTCCTCGACCTGCCCGGTCAGCGCCCGCCGCATGAGCTCACCGATCGACCTGGGCAGACCCTCGGGCAGCCTGGCGACTGCGCCGTAGTCGAGGACGCCGAGCCGGCCGTCCGGCGTGACCCGGTAGTTGCCGGGGTGCGGATCCGCATGGAGCAGGCCGGCGCGGTGCGGTCCGGAGAACAGGAAGCGGACGTAGAGCAGGCCCACCCGGTCGCGTTCGGCCTTGGTGCCGGCGGCGATGACGTCGGACAGCGGCCGTCCCTCGAGCCAGTCGGAGACCAAGACGTGCTCGGTGCCGTGGACGAGATTCGGAACGGCGAACTCGGGGTCGTCGGCGAAGGCGAACGCGAAGCCGTCCTGGGCGTCGGCCTCCATCCGGTAGTCGAGCTCCTCGACCACCCGGTCCTTGAGCTCGTCCAGCAACGGCCGCATGTCGAGCCCGGGGACCATCACCCCGATCACCCGGCCCAGTCGGCTCACCTGGTTGAGGTCGGCCCGGAGTGCGTCGCCCGCGCCGGGGTACTGGATCTTTACGGCGACGTCGCGGCCGTCGCGCCAGACCGCCCGGTGCACCTGGCCGATGGAGGCGGCCGCCGCAGGGACGTCGTCGAACTCGCGGAACCGCCGCCGCCAGTGCGACCCGAACTCCTGCCTGAGCACGCCGTGGACGACTTTGGCCGGCATCGGCGGCGCCGCCTCCTGGAGCTTGGTGAGCGACGCGCGGTACGGCCCGGCGAGTTCCTCGGGCAGCGCTGCCTCGAAGATCGACATCGCCTGCCCGAACTTCATCGCGCCGCCCTTGAGCTCGCCGAGCACCTTGAAGACCTGCTCGGCGGTGCGCTGCTGGACCTCCGCGGCGACGGCCTCGGCCGGACGCCCGCCGAGGCGCTTGCCGAGCCCGATCGTCGCCCGCCCGGCCATGCCGAGCGGGAGGGTGGCAAGTCGCGCGGTGCGCGTTACGGCCTTGCGCGGGAGGTCGCTCACGGACGTCATTGTCTCGTGCGGATGTCGCGCCCGCACGGCGGATAACCTGAGCCGGTGAAGCCGGCGGCCGTGGGCCTTGCGGCAGCAGTCGTATTGGGCGCCGCCGTCGCCGTCGTCGTCGGCACCGACCTGGTCGGTGACCGCGGCGGCGACGCGACGACCGATGGACGGAACGGGGATGCGACGGCGGACCCGGGCAGCGGGGCGACCATCGACGGCGGGCCGGTCTGCCCGGCGTTCGACCCGCCCGGGGTCCCCGGCGCCGGGCCGGCTGTCGTGCCCGAGTCGACCGGCTCCGGGCCGGCGGCCTACACCGTCGAGGTCGTCGACCGCACGCCCCACGACGAGACGGCCTTCACCCAGGGTCTGATCCACGCCGGCGGCCTGCTCTATGAGGGAACCGGGCTGTATGGCGAATCGCTGATCCGTCTCGTCGAGCCCGAAACCGGCGACGTGCTCGCCGAGGAAGCGGTCGACGAGTCCGAGTTCGGCGAAGGGGTGGCAGGCCATGCCGGCCGGCTCTACCAGCTCACCTGGCGGGAGGGACAGGTGCTCGTCCGTGACCGCTGCTCGCTGGCCGAGACCGGACGGATGACCTACGAGGGCGAGGGCTGGGGCCTGACCGGGGACGGCTCGGTCCTGTGGCGCAGCGACGGCACCGACACGCTGTCCCTCCACGACCCCGACGGCTTCGCGGTCACCGCGACCGTCGACGTGCGCGACCGCGGGGAGCCGGTGGCCAGGCTCAACGAACTCGAGCTGGTCGATGGTCAGATCCTCGCGAACGTCTGGCAGACGCCGTGGATCGCCCGCATCGATCCGGCGACGGGCGAGGTCACCGGGTGGATCGACGGGTCGCCCCTCGTGGAGGAGATCGGCTCGACCGATCCCGAGGCGGTGTTGAACGGCATCGCCGTCGACGCCCGGGCCGGTCGCCTGTGGCTGACCGGCAAGCGCTGGCCGACGATGTTCGAGGTGCGGGTGCTGCCGGCGATGGGGCTACCGCCGCCGGGCGGCTTCGGCTGACCTCGGTCCCCGGGTCGCCGCCGCGTCACGCCGGCCAGGTGCAGCCGCACGCCGGGTGCGGGTGCCAGCTGCGGCGACGCGGCATGCCGTCGGGCAGCCGGATCTCGACCGTGCCGTCCACCGTCGTGGGCACGAAGCCGTCGACGTGTGCGAGCGCCTGCTGAGCGGCCAGCGTGGCGACCAGGCTCGCGAGCGTCACGTCGCAGGCTGCCGCGGCGGGTGGGTCGCGCTCGACCTGCGCCAGGACGCGGGGCCACGCAGGGTCGCGATCTGTCCGGTGCAGGTCGTGGCAGCGCAGGCACGATGTCTGTCCGGGGATGACCAGTGGTCCGACGACCCCGGACGTCTCGACGACGCGTGCAATCAGGTGCGTGGCCCCGGCGCGGACGAGGCGGTCAGCGTCGTCGCGGCCGGCGCCACGGCCGGGTGCGAGCACCACGAGGGCGGGCGCCTGGTCACAGTCGTCGCGACCGGAGAGCGCGGCCTCGAGTGCGAGGCCACGAGGACGTCCGACGTCGTGCGCAGCGAGGCCGCCCGGCGCGACGTCCGCCGCGCTCACCCGGGCTGGATCGTCCACGCTGACACGACCGACGCCGGCGGCGCAGAGTAACCGCGCGAGAGTGGCGCCGACGCGACCTGCGCCGCGGACCTCGACATGGATCCGGCGGCGGGCGTCGAGGGTGGCCGTCCCCCCGTCAGCGGACCCGGTCAGCAGGCCGAGACTGGCCCGGTCGGGAGCCAGCGCGTCGCCAGGATCGGCCGGGGTTGCATGGTCGCCGTCGACGAGCACCCCGGCCGTGCGCAGGACGTCGACGAGTCGATCGGCCATGGCGGCGTCGCCGCCGGCCCGCGTGGCGGTGTCGCGGAGCGCACGCTCGTCGCGGACGCCGTCGATGGAGCGGAGCAGGACGGTCTCGACCTGCCCGAGGCCGCCGATGACGACCGCCCGGGCGGGATCGAGGCCGAACTGGACGGTGGCAGGGCCACGCCAGGCCCGGGTGAGCGCGGGATTGACCAGCGGGCGCACGGCTGACCTCCCCACAGACGATGCGTACCGGACGCATCCTGCCCGGCGGCCGCCCCTGTCTGTGCCCGCCGTCCACAGGCGCGCCCCGACGTGGTGAGGGGCGGTCACCCGCGAGGGCGCCGCCCCTTCACCAGCGAACCGCTGGAGCCTCAGGCCTTGCCGAGGATTCGGTTGAGGTTGGTCGAACAGACCGGGCACACGGCCTTCGCCATGCGGGTGCCCTTGTCGTTGACCACGACGTAGCCGGTCGCCTCGCGCTTGGCCTTGCACTTCACGCAGTAGAACTCGCCCGAGTAGGTCTCGGTGTCGGTCTCAGCCATCGTGGCCTCCTGTCTTGTGGTGCTGTCGGGAGCGGGTGCCGGGTCTCGGCTGTTGCCCGCTCGCGTCGGGCGCCACCCTACGGCAGCGTTACGGGCGGGCTCGGGCGGACCCTGCAGCCAGGTGCTTGGGCTAGTCCGGACGAATCACCCGATACACACGGCCGGCCGTCCGGCTGCCCCGACTGCAGGGTGTCGGAGCGGCCGTCCGGCCGGCATCGCGGCGGGTTCCCCCGGCCCGGTCGTCGCGGCCCGCACGCCTTCCCCGTGCATGCGACCGGCCGTCGTGACGAGGGGCCCGTCGCAGGCGACCGTAGGGCCGGTGCGGTGGCCGGGTCAACGGGACAGCGCCCAACCCTGTCCACGCCCTGTGGAAAACCCTGTGGAAGACCTGTGCATCGACCCCGGTAGAGCTGTGGACCAGCGGTGGGTACGGCTGTTGACGGCCGGCGGACTGGGCGTGGGCCGTGCCGCTGGCCTGGGCGGACGCTGTCCACGTGGTGTGGACGAGAAGTTTCTCGTCGGTGCCGGCAGGTAGCGTGCCGCCATGGACGAGCCTGTGGTCGAGGTGCGCCGGTCGCAGCGTCGGCGGCGGACCGTGACGGCCTACCGCGAAGGCGGCCGGGTCGTGGTGTGCGTGCCGGCCAGGTTCAGCAAGGCCGAGGAGAAGCGCTGGGTCGACACGATGCTCCAGCGCCTCGCCGCCCAGGAGCGTCGTCGCACGCCCAGCGACACCCGCCTGCTGGCCCGGTCGCGCGACTTGTCCCGCCAACACCTCGATGGCCGGGCCGAGCCCGCCTCCGTACGCTGGTCCGTCGCTCAGCAGTCGCGGTGGGGGTCGTGCACGCCGGCCGACGCCTCGATTCGGGTCTCCGACCGCCTCAAGGGCGTCCCCGGCTGGGTGCTCGACTACGTGCTGGTCCACGAGTTGGTCCACCTGCTCGTCGTCGACCACGGGCCCGCGTTCTGGGCGCTGGTCGACCGGTATCCGCGTGCCGAGCGCGCCCGGGGCTTCCTCGACGGGCTCAGTCACGCCGCGGGGCAGCCCGCGGGCGATCTCTAGGAGAACGCGCCCGAACGGGCGGCGGCGACCAACGGTCCGACGTCCGATGGTTCGGGCAGGCGCTCACAGCTGAACCAGGCGACATCGAGCGTCTCCTCAGTGCACCGGGGGACCGCTCCCGTGGGCGCGATCGCCAGGTACTGCACGTCGAGGTGATGATCGACGATTCCAGGACGGCACGGCGCGCCGTGCCGGTCCAGGCGCACCGGAGCGGCCGACAGGTCGAGTTCCTCGATGCCGCTCTCCTCGGTCGCCTCCCGCAGCGCGGCCGCGGCGAGTGTCGGGTCGCCGGGCTCGCAGTGCCCACCCGCCTGCAGCCACATCCCGGCCTTGGCGTGCAGCACCAGTAGTACCTCGTCGCGTCCGGCGGACATGATCAGCGCACGCGCCGTGACGTGCGCAGGTGCGCAACTTCGCCAGAGGCCGTCGGCGTGCATGGCCAGGTGCTCGATGAAGTCGCGGCGTAACGCGTCTTGGGCTGCGTCCGGCGACTGCCAGGCCCGGAGCGTGCGGACGGCGTCGGCGTGCAGGCTCACCCGGGTGGGGTGTCGCCGGGCGCCGGGCCCTGATCGCCCTCGTCCTGAGCGTCGTCCAGAGCGGAGACGTCGAGCTCGTCGCGCGCGAGGAAGGCCGCGGGGTCGACCAGGTCGTCGGTCGTCGGCACCAGGTCGGGATGCGCCCACACCGCGTCGCGGCCGTCGACGCCGCGCGCTTCGCGGACCGCCGTCCAGAACGCCGACGCCTCCCGCAGCCGTCGCGGGCGCAACTCGAGCCCGACGAGCGTCGCGAACGTCTGTTCGGCCGGCCCTCCGGTGGCGCGCCGGCGGCGCACCATCTCGCGCAGGGATGGTGCCGACGGGAGCCGACCCTCGGTCGCCTGGGTGACGACGTCGTCGATCCAGCCCTCGACCAACGCCAATGCAAGCTCCAGCCGCTCGAGCGCGGCCTTCTGCTCGGGCGTGGTCGGCAGGTCGAACAGGCCACCTTCCATGGCCTCCTGGATGGCTTCCGGGCGCTGCGGGTCGATGTCGCGCAGGGTCGACTCGATCCGGTCGGTGTCGACGGAGACGTTGCGCGCGTACTCCTCGACCAGCGAGAGCAGGTGGGACCGCAGCCACGTGGCGTGCGCGAACAGCCGCAGATGGGCGGCCTCGCGCAGGGCGAGATAGAGGGTGACGTCGCGCTCGTCCAGGCCGAGGCCCTCACCGAACGCCCGGACGTTGGCAGGAAGCAGGGCGGGGTGGCCCTCGGCGAGCGGGAGACCGACGTCGGCGGAGCCCACGACCTCACCGGCGAGCTTGCCGATGCCCTGGCCGACCTGGGCACCCCACATCGAGACGCCGACCTGCTGCATCATCCCGACGAGAGGGCCCGCCGCCTGGGCCATCTCGGCAGGCAGTGCACTGCCCATCGCTTCGGAGACCCGCGCGGCGACCGGCTCGACCAGGCCGCGCCACGCGGCCTGGGTGCCCTCGACCCACTCGGCCCGGCTCCACGTGCGTGGCGACCCACCGGTCGCGGGGAACGACGTCGCGTCGTCGAGCCAGGTGTCGGCCAGCCGGAAGGCGTCCTCGACGGTGCGGCGTTCGACGCCGCTCACCGACCGGTCGCCCGCGGCCGCGACGACCTGCCGCGCCGACTGGTTGGCCAGGTCCCAGTTGACCGGGCCGCCCTTCCAGGACAGCATCTTGCCGAGCTGTTGCAGCATGGCTCCGAGGTCGGGCGCGCCCGACCCTCCGGCACCCAGAGCGCCGAACAGTTGCGCGAACGGATCGCCCGGTTCGCCTGCGGCGGGAACCGGCGGCTCGTCGCTGCCGGATCGCTGGGCCGGGAGGCCCTCGCCGTCGTCCTTCGGTGCATCGCCGGAGTCGTCGGGGTCGTCGCCGGGATGGAAGCCGAACGGGACATCGCTCATCGGGCGACCTCGGGCAGGATGGGAAGCGGTGCGGAGCGCCTCATGTGCTCCACGGTAGTCGCAGGAGGAAGCGTCGTGGGCAGGCGGCCGGGAGGGGTTCGCGCTCGGCGCAACGGGTCGTCCGGTCTCGTGGTTTGCGTCGTCGGCGCTGCCTCTGGAGCCGGTCGGGCACTTGTCGCGCGGCTCGCCCGCCGGAACGACCTGCGCCGGGTCGTGGCGGTCGACGCCGTACGCGGCGACGTCGACGGCGTCACCTGGCGGGTCCTCGACGTCACCGATCCGGCGCTGGTGTCCCGGCTGACCGGCTGCGACGTCGTGGTCCACGCGGCTCTCGACCTCGGCGTCACCGACGACATCGCCGCCCGGTCGCGGCACAACCTGCGCGTCACGCAGACGGTGCTCACCGCGTCGGCTGCCGCGGGCGTCCGTCGCGTCGTCGTCGTCACGAGCGCGATGGTGTACGGCGCCCTGCCCGACAACCCGGTGCCGATGCGCGAGGACGCACCGCTGCGTGCTACCGCCGACGGGGCGCTCATCAGCGACCTGCTCGACGTCGAGGCGCTGTGCGTACGGTCGCCGCGGTCGCACCCGGGGACGGCGGTAACGGTCGTGCGGCCCGCGGCGATGGCCGGACCCGGCGTCGACACCGTCCTGACCCGTCACTTCGAGTCGCCCCGCCTGCTGGTCGTCCGTGGGAGCACCCCCGCGTGGCAGTTCTGCCATCTCGACGACCTCGCGGCGGCGCTGGAGACCGTCGTGCTCGGCGGGCTGGACGGTCCGCTCACTGTCGGCTGCGACGGGTGGCTCAGCCGCGCAGAGGTCGAGGCGCTGTCCGGGAAGGCCGGCATCGAGCTGCCGGCGTCGTTCGCGTTCGGGACGGCCGAGCGGCTGCACCGGCTCGGTGTCACGCCGGCGCCCGCCAGCGAGCTCCACTACGTCACCCATCCGTGGGTCGTGTCGTCCGAGCGCTTGCGAGCTGCCGGGTGGCGTCCATCGTTCGACAACGCGATGGCCCTGGAGGTCGTGCTCGACGAGGTCAGCGGGCGGCACGCGGTCGCGTCGCGCCGGTTCGGCCGGCGGGAGACCGCGACGCTGGGGGCGGCCGGGGCCACTGTCGCGGTGCTCGGTACGGCCGCGGTCGTACGCCGGGCCCGCCGCCGGCGCCGTTCCTGAACGCTGGACGTCAGGCGGTAGGTTCGCGCCGTGGAGGTCGTCCGGTTGCTCGCCATGCGCGACGAGCCGCTGTCCGTCGACGAGGTGCTCGCGGCGGTCGGCGACCCGGGCGCCGGCGGGATCTGCGTGTTCGTCGGCACCGTGCGCGACGTCGACGGCGGCCGCGGCGTGCGCGAGCTCGACTACACCGCGCATCCGTCCGTGGCCGACGTTCTGCGGGAGGTGGCCGACGAGGTCGCGGCGACCTTCCCCGTACGGGCTCTGGCGGCCGTCCACCGGGTCGGCGACCTGGCGGTCGGCGACATCGCCGTCGTGGTCGCGGCCTCGGCGCCGCACCGGGGAGAGGCTTTCGACGCGTGCCGCCGTCTGATCGACGAGCTCAAGAAGCGGGTCCCGATCTGGAAGCACCAGCTCTTCGACGACGGCGCGGAGGAGTGGGTCGGCTCTCCGTGAGCCGCGGGTCCCGCATGCCGGCACGGTCCGTCGTCGGGCGTCCGTCGTACCACGACGTAGGCTTGTCTGGCCCTGTCGTGGCATGTCCGTCCGAGCAGACCAGTGAGGAACCGCCGCCGCATGTCCCGCCGTTCCTCGACGTTCGCCGTCGCCGGCGGGCTTCTCGTGGCCCTGGTCGCGCTTGCGGCGCTGCTCCCCGTCCCGTACGTCGTGTACTCGCCCGGACCGGTGGAGGACACGCTGGGCGAGTGGGAGGGTGAGCCGGTCATCGTGATCGACGGTGCCGAGACCTTCCCGACGGAGGGCATCCTCGACCTGACCACCGTCGGGGTTACCCCGGCAGATCGCAAGCTGGACCTGCTCACGGCCCTGCAGGCCTGGGTGGACCCCGACCGCGCCGTCGTTCCGCGTGAGCTGGTGTACCCGGAGGGCGTCACCGCCGAGGAGTCCAGGGAGGCCAACGCCCAGATGCTCGAGCGTTCGCAGGAGACCGCGCGGGTCGCCGCCCTGCGTCACCTCGGCTACGAGGTGCCCGAGGTCGTCGTCGTCGACTCGGTCATGGAGGGTGCGCCGGCTGACGGCGTGCTGGTGCCTGGCGACGTCGTGATCTCGGTCGACGGCGCGACGATCACCACCCCGCAGGACGTCGTCGACGCGGTCACCGCCCACGATCCGGGCGAGACCGTGGAGTTCGTCGTCGAACGGGAGGGCGAGCAGCTCACGGAGAGCGTGGGCACTGAGGCTGCCGAGGACGACGGCCGCACCATCGTGGGGTTCGGCCCGGCTGTGGGCTACGACTTCCCGGTGCAGATCGATGTGAACATCGACGAGCGCATCGGCGGCCCGAGCGCAGGCATGATCTTCGCCCTGGCGATCTACGACACGCTGACCCCCGGAGCGCTGCTCGACGGGCTGCACGTGGCGGGCACCGGCGAGATCACTGCGACCGGCGAGGTCGGGCCGATCGGAGGCATCCCGCAGAAGATCGCCGCCGCGTCCGAGGAAGGTGCTTCGCTGTTCCTGGCCCCGGCGGGCAACTGCGACGAAGCCGCCGGCGCCGACAGCGGAGACATGCAGGTGGTCCGGATCGAGACCCTCGACGACGCGATCGCCGCGGTCGAGGCCACCGCTGCCGGTGAGGCCGCCTCGCTTCCCACCTGCGCCGCTTGACCGTTGATCACGTTCACCATGCTCGTTGACCCTTCACCAGGTTCGTGAACCTGGTGAACCGTCCACCAGGGTGGTGAACGTGATCATCCGTCAGGCGGCGAACGTCGAGGCGAGGGCCTCAGCGAGCTCGGGGGCCAGCTCGGGGTCACGTACGAGGTCGGCGTCTTCATCGTGCCCGCGGACGCGCAGCACGGACGACCTCGCGCCGTCGCGCATCACCCCGACCACGATCCGGACCTCGGACCGGTCCGGATGAGACGCCGCCCACTGGGCGGCAGCCACGGCGTCGTCCGGCATGCCGCCCTCGGCGCCGGGCGGCAGCACGATGCGTTCCAAGGCGAGGGCGCAGCCGACGACGGTGTCGGGCCAGGCGATCGTCGCCAGCACCTCCTCGAGGGACTCCTCGGGTAGCTCCTGTTCGACCGGCGTGAGGCCGTCGGCAGGCGGGGCGTCGGCGTCGATGCCGAGCTGGTCAGCCAGCGCGGGTTCGAGCGTCACCAGCTCATCGGTCGGTGCCAGCGCGTAGAGGCGGGCCGGCTGGTCCCAGCCGCTGTCGGCGACGTGACGCTCGATCTCGGTGAGCGCACGCGCGAGCGGCGGCGGCTGGCCGGAGAGCATGCCCGAATCGTTGCACGGCCGCCGTACTCCACGCGCCGGCGGTGAGATAGTTTCGCAGGGGTGAGCCAGGACATGCCACGCCCTGCACAACCCTTTCGTGCTCGCGGAGCGACGACGCGGCGTAACCGGGCCCTTGTCCCCACGCTGATCGTCCTCGCGGTGCTCGCGGTCCTCTACGGCGTCGCGACGGCACTGTGGACCGAGCGGATGTGGTTCGACTCGGTCGACTTCGTCAGCGTCTTCTCCACCAAGCTCTTGACTGAGACGGGTCTGTTCCTGGTCTTTGCCGTGGTCATGGCGGCATCGGTCTCGGTCAACGCCGTGCTGGCGTACCGGCTGCGCCCGCGGTACCGCCCGATGAGCGTCGAGCAGCAGAGCCTGGACCGCTACCGGGACGCCATCGACCCGGTCCGGCGCTGGGTGGTGATCGGGGCGTCGATCCTGCTCGGCCTGATGGCGGGCGGGAGTGCCGCAGGTCAGTGGGAGACGTTCCTGCTGTGGCGCAACGGGCGCGACTTCGGCACCGTCGACGAGCAGTTCTCGCGCGACCTCGGGTTCTTCGCCTTCGACTACCCGTGGTGGCGGTTCCTCCTGAGCTTCGGCTTCGCCGTCGTCGTACTCGGGCTGATCGCGGCGGCAATCACGCACTACGTCTACGGCGGCATCCGCCTGCAGACCCCCGGCGAGAAGGTCACGCCCGCCGCCCAGGCCCACTTGTCCGTGCTCATCGGGCTGTTCGTCCTGCTCAAGGCCATCGCGTACTGGATGGACCGTTACGGGATGCTGCTCGACGACGGCGACCTGCTCACCGGCGCGTCGTACACCGACATCAATGCGTTGCTACCGGCGAAGACGATCCTGATCTTCATCGCGCTCATCTGCGCGGTGCTGTTCTTCGTCAACGTGTGGCGGCGGTCCTGGACGCTGCCCGGGATCGGGCTGGGCCTGCTGGTGGTGTGCGCGGTCCTGCTCGGCGGGTTGTGGCCGTTCCTGGTCCAGCAGTTCCAGGTACGACCGAACGAGCCGGACCGGGAACAGCCATACATCGTCCGCAACATCGAGGCCACCCGCGCGGCCTACGGCGTCGACGACGTCCAGACCGAGGAGTACCGGGCGACCACGGAGGTCAGTGCCGGGCAGCTTGCAGAGGACTCCGACACCGTGCCCGGTATCCGCCTGCTCGACCCCAACGTCGTCCCGCCGGCGTTCCAGCAGCTCCAGCAGGTGCGCGGCTTCTACATCTTCTCCGACCCGCTCGACGTCGACCGGTACGAGATCGAGGGCGAGACCCGTGACGTCGTCGTCGCCGTGCGCGACGTCGACCTGAACGGCATCCCGGAGGGCCAGCGGAACTGGAACAACGAGCACACCGTCTACACGCACGGGTTCGGCTTCGTCGCGGCGTACGGCAACACCCGCGAGTCCAACGGCTCGCCGTCCTGGGCCGAGGAGGACATCCCTCCGACCGGGGTGATGGGCGACTACGAGCCGCGTATCTATTTCGGCGAGAGCTCGCCCGAGTACTCGATCGTCGGAGCGCCCGACGACGCCACCCCCGTCGAGTTCGACATACCCGAGGATCCCGACGCCGGCGGGCAGCAGCGCAACAACATCTACGAGGGCGACGGCGGCGTCCCGATCGGCTCGTTCCTCAACCGCTTGCTTTTCGCGACGAAGTTCCAGGAGGGCAACATCCTGCTCTCCGGCCGGATCAACGATGAGTCGACGATCCTCTACGACCGCCACCCGAGGGAACGGCTGGAGAAGGTCGCCCCGTGGCTGACGGTCGACGGCAACCCGTTCCCGGCAGTGGTCGACGGCCGGATCGTGTGGATCCTCGACGGCTACACCACCCTGGACTCGTACCCGTACTCGCGGCGGGTGTCGCTGGAGGAGGCGACCAGCGACTCGCGCACGGCCCGTCAGGCCGTCGTGGCGCAACCGCAGGACAACGTCAACTACGTCCGCAACTCGGTCAAGGCGGTCGTCGACGCGTACGACGGCACGGTGACCATGTACGCGTGGGACGAGGACGACCCGGTGCTCGCCTCGTGGCGCGCGGCCTTCCCGGACACCGTCCAGGACCGCTCAGAGATCCCCGACGAACTGATGGAGCACCTGCGCTACCCGGAGGACCTGTTCAAGATCCAGCGTTCGCTGCTGTCGGCCTACCACGTCACCGACCCTGGCCTGTTCTACGGCGGCCAGGACCGGTGGATCGTCCCGACCGATCCCACGGTGGACCCCCAGGAGGCCGACCAGCCGCCGTACTACCAGACCATCCAGATGCCCGGCGCCGGAGAGCCGCACTTCTCGCTGACGACGACCTACGTGCCCCAGAACCGGCAGAACCTGGCCGGCTTCATGGCGGTCAACGCCGACGCGCGCAGCGACGAGTACGGGACCATCCGCATCCTGCGATTGCCCGGCAACACCCAGATCGCCGGTCCGGGGCAGGTCGCGAACGACTTCGAGACCGACCCCGAGGTCGCCCGCGAGCTGTCGCTGCTGCGTCAGGGTGACGCGCGGACGGTGGAAGGCAACCTGCTGACGCTGCCGGTGGGCGGTGGGCTGCTCTATGTGCAGCCCATCTACATCCAACGTGCGTCCGGCGACGCCGCCTACCCGCTGCTTCAACGGGTCCTGGTGTCGTTCGGCTCTCGGATCGGCTACGCCGCGACGCTGCAGGAGGCGCTCGACCAGATCTTCCA
>DATHII010000008.1:0-3685 GCA_035316885.1 Jiangellaceae bacterium
TCCTCGACCGCGTAGAGGCGCTCAACGCCGTTTCGAACGCGCAGGCAGCGGCCATCGCCGCGGCAACGTCCGAGTTGGCCGCCGACGGCAGCGTGCGCGCCGTCGTCGTCTCGTCGTCGGCCGAGAAAGCATTCAGCGTCGGCGCCGACCTCAAGGAGCGCAACACCGTCACGGACGATGAGATGCGACGACAGCGAGCGACCGCCCGCCGTGCGTATGGCGGCGTCCTCGACCTGCCGGTACCGAGCATCGCCGCCGTCCATGGCTACGCCCTCGGCGGCGGCTGCGAGCTCGCCCTCGCCTGTGACCTGATCGTCGCCGACGAGACCGCGGTGTTCGGCCTGCCGGAGGTGTCCGTCGGCGTGATCCCGGGCGGCGGTGGCACGCAGCTACTCGCCCGCCGCATCGGGTGGGGCCGTGCCGCCGACCTCATCTTCACCGCGCGGCGGGTGGATGCAGCAGAGGCGTTCCGGCTCGGCCTCGTCGACCGTCTGGTCCCTGCCGGCACCGACCGGGACACGGCACTCGAGCTCGCCGCGACGGTGAGCAGCAATTCGCCGGTGGGCACCCGCAACGCCAAGCGCGCGATGCGACTCGGGCTCGACGTCCCACTTGCAGCCGGCCTCGAGGTCGAGGACGCCTGCTGGCGGGCAACCGCGTTCAGCGGGGATAGGAGAGAGGGGGTCGCAGCGTTCAATGAGAAGAGGCGCCCGGACTGGCCGGGGGCGTGACGTATCGATGCCGGCGGCGGTGGACGCTTGAGGAGCGGAGAGTGATCACCAGATGAGCGACCTGCCCGAGCGGATCACCCTGCGCGAGGTCGGCCCGCGCGACGGCCTGCAGAACGAGGACCCGGTACCGACCGATGGCAAGGTCGCTCTCATCGACGCCCTGTCCGGTACGGGGCTCACCCGGATCGAGACCGTTGCATTCGTGCACCCGCGGGCGATCCCCCAGATGGCCGACGTCGACGAGGTGTGGTCGCGGATCCGGCGCAACCCGGCCGTCCGCTACTCGGCTCTCGTCCCCAACCTGCGCGGCGCCCAGCGGGCACTCGACGCCGGCTTCACCGAGATCGAGGTCGTCGTCTCGGCGTCTGACACCCACAACCGGCGCAACATCAACCGGTCGACGGACGAGTCGCTGGCCGACATCCCGGCCCTGGTCGAGCTCGTGCACGGGCGCGGAGGGACGCTCCAGGTGATCGTCGCGACCGCCTGGGGGTGTCCGTACGAGGGTGACGTTCCCGTGTCGAGGGTGCTCGACGTGGTCGGTCGAGCCGTCGCGGCCGGCGTCGACTCGGCGGCATTCGGCGACACGACCGGAATGGCCACGCCCACCCGGGTCACCCGGCTGGTCGGCGAGACCCGGTCGGCCCACCCGGACCTTGCGCTCGGCCTCCACTTCCACAACACGAGGGGCACGGGCCTGGCCAACGTGCTCGCGGCGCTCCAGCTCGGCGCCGACGACTTCGACGCGTCGGTGGGCGGCCTCGGCGGCTGCCCGTACGCCCCGGGCGCGTCGGGCAACATCGCCACCGAGGAGCTCGTACACATGCTCGAGGACATGGGGGTTGCCACCGGCGTCGACCTGGAGGCGCTGATCGACGTGGCGGCGCAGGCTGAGCAGCTGGTCGGGCACGAGCTGCCGTCGCAGGTGCTGCGAGCCGGTCCACGCACCCGTACCACCGCCGCCTGAGCGGATCTTCCCACCGTGGAGGTCGAGCCCGCCGCTCGGACGCACCAGCGTCCAGTGAATGGCACGAGCGTGCCGCGACGGGGCTCGGAGGGAGCGGTGCCGTCCACTGCACGGCGCTCGCTGTCACGTCCGCTTGGATCGACCGGTCGAGGATCGTGGCTCGTCCTCCTCCTCGGCCTGGCCGTTGCCGCGGCAGCAGCAATGCGCCTGCGCTTCGCCGGGGTGCCGCTCACGGCTGACGAGGGGGGCTACGGCGTCGTGGCCGGGCGCTGGGCCGACGGTGCCTCGCTGTATGGCGACGCCTGGGTCGACCGGCCGCAGGCGCTGGTCCTGCTGTACCGCGTCGCGTGGGAAGGGGGGCCCGCCGGAGTCCGCGTACTCGCCCTGGTGGCGACAGCGGTGACGGCGTTCGGCGTCGGCTGGGCGGCCCGTACCCTCGCCGGGCGCAACGCTGCGATGGCCGCCGTCGGCCTCTACCTGCTCGTGTCGCCCGCACCCCGCCTCGAAGGCTGGGCCGCGAACGGCGAGCTCCTCGCTGGTGCCTTCACGACGCTTGGCATCGCCTGCCTGCTGGCCTGGCGGGCGGCCGGTGGGACCTCAGCACGCCTGCTCGCCGTCGGAATGCTGTTGGTGAGCACCGCGCCGCTGGTCAAACAGTCGGCCGTCGAGGGCCTGCTGGTCGCCGTCGTGCTGGTGGCGCCGCATGCGCGCTCCCGGCTGCCGGCGTTCGGCTGGGCGCTACTGCCGTGGCTCGTGGCAGTCGCGCACGGCGTGGCGCTGGGCATCGACCGGTGGTGGTTCGCAGTTGTGGGCTACCGGCTGCACGGTGAACCGGCGGCCGATGGGTTGCTGGGCCGGCTGGAGCTGTTCTGGCAGGCGGTGCCGCCACTGGCGCTCGACGCAGCGCCGCTGCTGGCCGTCGGGCTGGTCTGCGTCGGCCGGCTCAGCCGCCGGCATCGGGTGTACGCGGCCTGGCTGGCAGGTGGGCTGGTGGGGGTTATCGGGGGTGGTCTGTTCCATCCCCACTACTGGCTGCAGCTCCTGCCGCTGGGCGCGGTCGTCGCCGGCGTGGCATTGGTGAGGATGCCACGCCGGGCAGGGGCTGCCGTGGTCGTCGGCGTCGCCGTTCTCGCCGTCGGCTGGGCGCCGTTCCTCGCGACCGGCTCGCCGGCCGAGCTCGTGTCCGAGGCGACCGGAGACCAGCGCCTCGCGTCGGCCGAGGACCTCGGGCGCGAGCTCGCGGATCTGACCGACCCGGACGAGCGGGTGCTCGTCGTGTGGGCAGCGGCGTCGGCCTACGCCTACGCCGGCCGCGAACCTGCGACGCCGTATCTGTGGTTCCGTCCGGTGCGCTACATCGACGGCGCGGCCGAGGCGATCGTCGACGAGGTCGCCGGCGTCGATCCGCCGACTGCCGTCGCCGTTGCCCAGCCGCCGGACCTGCTCGACCCGGGCGGCGACCTGTCCCGGCTGCTGGAACAGAGGTACCGGCCGGCGGCGACCGTCGACGGCGTCCCGGTGTTCGTCCTCAAGGAGTGACGGGTCAGAGCGGCGCAGTCTGCGGAAGCGGACGTCCGCCCGGCTCGGGGAAGACCCACCTGCGGTACGACCAGAAGCGGAACATGGTGCCCAGAGCGAGCCCGATCACGTTCGCGGCAACATTGTCGGCCAGCGGCCCGGACAGGCCCAGGACGTAGCGCGACACGGCCAGGCAGGTCAGCGCGATCCCGAGGCCGACGGCGTTGAGCAGGAAGAACAGCGTGTATTCACGGGCGACGCCGGTGCGGGCCCGGTGGCGGAACGTCCACACCCGGTTGCCGGTGTAGGTGACGAGCGTCGCCACCAGCACCGAGATCGTCTTGGCGGTGAGGGGCTTGTGGTGCAACGGACCCTCGCCGCCCGAGTACAGCAGGGCGTTGAAGACGGCGATGTCGACGACGAAGCCGACGCTGCCCACGGTGGCGAACTTCAGGCTCTCGCGGAGGAG
>DATHII010000009.1:0-5657 GCA_035316885.1 Jiangellaceae bacterium
AGACCCTTGTGCCACAAGGCTTCCAGGCCAACAGGCATTCGCCCAGCACCCTTCACGGCTCGGCGCCATCCCACAACCTGCGGAAAACAGGCCTAGTACTCCCGCCGTACTTGGCTACTGCTCCACAGGTGACCGGGTCCCGTGTCTGCCAGGGTCGTTCAGCTCGGCTGCTGGTCGAGGAAGGCGAGGGTGACGGCCGCGAACAGCGGGGAGGTGGCCAGGTTGTAGTGGGTCAGGCCGGGCAGGATCGCCAGCGCGTGCCCGCCCGTGGGCCGGCCCTCACCCATCCAGCCGCCATCGCGCAGGCCGCCGTCGAGCAGCTCGAAGACCTCGACATAATGGCTCGGCGGGGCCATGTCGGCGTCGGCGGCAACGATCAGCGTCGGCACCTGGAGGCTGCGGACCTCCCGGGTGAAGTCGAAGTCCTTGGCCATCGCCTCGCCGATCTTGTCCAGCAGCCGGGGGAAGTCCTCGGGGCGGGGCGCCACCCGCTGGTAGAGCTGGTACATCGGGGTGTCGGTCAGGAACTCGGCGGCGGCCGCGTTCACCTGGCCCTGCTGGACACGCATCTCCGGATAGATGGCGTCGGGTCGGAGGTTGGCCGAGGCCGCCACCAGCCGGCCGACCTTGGCCGGGTACCTGGCCGCGGTGTGGAGCGCCACCCAGCCGCCGAGCGAGTAGCCCACCAGGTCCGGCTGGTCCAGCCCCAGCTGGTCGATCAGGGCCGCGATGTCATCGGCCATCAGCCGGACATCCAGCGGCCGGTCGATGTCGGCGGTGCGGCCGTGGCCCTGGAGGTCGACGGCGATGACCTGGTGGCGCTCGGCCAGCGTAGGCAGGGTCGGCCCGAACATCTCGCCCGACCCGAGCCCGCCGTGCAGCAGGAGCATCGGCCGCCCGACCCCGTGGGTCTCGAAGTAGAGGTTGATGCCGTTGACCTCGGCGTACTGGCCGCTGCCCTTGGCCTCAGCTGTCCAATCGCTGGCCGTCACGGTGCTGCTCCTCCCGTCCTCACTGATGCTGTGATGCTAGTACAGACCCGGCTTGCGGCCGGACGTCACCGGCCTGCGACCGATGAGTTCCCGCCGCGGCGGCTGCACCACTCTACGAACCCGACGTAGTGATCGCTTCTCAAATCAGTCTTTACCGTACCCTGCGGGCGCGCCGTACCCAGCCCAATGCGCCCAGGCCGCAACGTTGACCATGCCCTCGCCGAAGTCGATCCGTGGCTGGAACCCCAAGGCCCGCAGCCGAGCGGTGCTCGCGACCACCTGGCTGCGGTAGAGGTCGCGTTCCAAGGCATCATCCAGCTCTGCGAGCTCGAACCGCCGGGGGCGCGGAAGGCCGAGAATGCTGCGGTGGGCGTCGTAGAACTCACCCCAGTTGACGGGGCGCGGCCCGGAGACGAGCAACCGCAGCCCGCTGGCCTCCGCCGCTGTAGCGGCGAACAAGGCGGCGTCGGCCACGTCCTGCACGTGGACCGCGTTGCAGACGCCAGTCTGCGAGCCGGTAGGGAGACGGTGGTTGGCCTGTGGAAGGCGGCGCAACGGTCCGGTCGTCCACGCCGGTCCCCATGGGCCGTACACCACGGTGGGCTGTAGGCAGACGACCTCCAGGCCGCGTTGGCCAGCTGCCAGGACCCGGCGCTCGGCGACCATCTTCTGTTGGGGGTAGGTGAGGTCCCCCGATCGCAGCGGGAGCGTCGGGCAGCTCTCGTCGAGCGACCTGCGGTTCGCGTCATCGTAGACGGCGACGCTGCTGATGTGGATGACCCGACGGACTCCGGCCTCGATGGCTGCTTCCAGCACGGCGTCCGTGCCGTCGACGCTGACCGACCACCGTTCGGCGGGAGGGCCGTCGCTTCCATACACCGTGTGGACGACGATGTCGCTTCCTCGAAAGGCCGCCGCCAGGGACGGACGGTCGCGAATGTCTGCCTGAACGTAGACGATGCGGGAGTGATCGAGATGCGACAACCGTGCGAACCTCATGACCTCGCGTGCGACTGCGACCACGGTGCCCGAGCTGGCAAGTGCTCGCTCTGCCAGGTGGGAGCCGATGAAGCCGGTAGCGCCGGTCACCGCGACCCGCCCCACGGCTCGGCGACGCGGTGCCCGTGGGCACCGCCAAGGACGGGGCAGGCGGGCTGGCCGTACGATTCGGCATGCCTCCAGCAGCCGTACCGACGCCACGCCCTCGTCGAACGTTGCGAGCTGCGTACCGCCGCCGGAGATGACGCGATCGAAGTCGGCCAGCTGCTCCCGGAACAGCCCGACCCAGGTGTCCTGGGCAGGAGGAATGACCGGTATTGGACCACTGCCGACCACACGGCCAGCGCGGTCTTGCTCGACGAACCGCGCGGGGAAACCCGTGTCCACGGTGAGCGTGCCGTGGTCCGCCTCGACGAGGCATCGCCCGCTCAGGTTCCGCAGCCGGCTCAGCTCGACAGTGGCCTCCACGGTTCCAAGCCCGATCTCGACCTTGACCTCGCTGTCGGTGCCACCGTCACTGTTGTCCGCGAACGATCTGAGATGGGACGGCTGGCCGAACCAATAGAGCAAGATGTCAAAGACATGGGGACCGCTGTCCGTTAGCAGACCACCGCCGGCATGGGCAGGCGCGAACATGAACGGGCTGACGACCGGCCACGAGTAGGGTTGTCCTTCCGACCAGCGGACGCGGCGCACCACTCCCAGCCGGCCGCTTACCAGAACCGACTTCACCCAGCGGGCCGACGGGAACAGCCGTCGCACGTGGGCTGGCATGGCCACCGACTGCCCCGCTTGCGCCGCCGCGCGGAGCCATCCGCACTGCTGCACCGTGAGCGCCAGAGGCTTCTCGATCAGCACATGCTTCCCCGCCCGCAACAGCTTGACGGCAACCTCGGCGTGCGAGTCATTGGAAGTGGCGACGACCGCGGCGTCGATCTTCGCCAGCACGTCGCCCAGGTCATCACCGACCGCGAGCTCGCCTGCCTCGGCGGGCAGGCCACGCTCGATACGGAGCTTGCCGTAGTGCTCTGCTGCTGCCGTCGCGTGCCCCGGGACGGCATCGACCAAGGCGGTGAGCCGGAACGGCCCGTCACCGACCAGTGCGGGGATATGGCACCTGCGCGCTGCCGCCCCGCAGCCGACGATTCCCAGCCTCCTGGCATCCGGGATTGCAGCGACCATGCCGGCTCCTTTCGCAGCGACAATCCACGGGTGGCATCAGGCTCTCCCGCGGAACAGGTCGACGACGGATGCCAGGGTCGTCTCGTCGCCGACGTTGCCGGCGAACACGACGTAGGGTGTGCCGACAACCTCGGGGGCGGCATCGGTCGGGCGCAACACCGACACCATGCCGGGAAGCAGTTGGCCGAGCACCGTGGCCCGCCGGATGCCCAGACCGCGGACGGCCACGTCGTGGGACGTGATGCCGCCTTTGGCGATGACCCAGGCGGGCCTGGCCGCAAGGGCGCCGCGGACCACTGCGATGACGGCGGTGGACACCCGTCGCGAGATCTCCAGGCTTTCGGTGGCGTCCCGGCCGCGAAGCAGGCTACGGCTGGTGAACAGCAGCACGTCCGAGTGGTCGAGCGCCGAGCCCACCTGCCGCGCGACGTCGGCGATGTGGGATTCCCGGCGGGCGGAGTCGGCGATGGCCGTGACGTCGAGTTCGACCTCGGTCAAGCCTCCACGTTCCTGGGCGACCGCCACCTGCCGGCTGGTCAGGCCGACGTGCGACCCGACGACGACGAGTCCGTGTCCACCGGGATGGCCAGCGGGCCAGATCTCCGACGCCCGAAGCGGATCCCGCGGATCCAGGCCGGCCAGGGGCTGCACGAACGACGGGCCGGTGCGGTACAGGAAGGATTTGCCGGCCGCTGCCGCGTCAAGCAGTCCGAGGACGACGACATCCAGGTCGGCGTACTCCACCGCGTTCACAACGACGAAGGCACCGCCGGTCACGCCGGTGAGGATCTCGGCCACCCGCCGGGGCCCGCCCAGGCGGATGTCGTCAAGGGTGATGCTCAACACCTCGCCCGGCTGGATCGTGCCGCCGCTCTTCTCGGCCACGAACTCGCGCAGGTCAGAGGCGGCGTATCCGAACGTGGCATCACGCGCGAACTCGGTCTCACCCGCCGGCACCACCTCCGCTTCCACCCGCGCCCAATGCACATTGCCGGCGGTGAACCTCCCGGCCTCGAAATACGCCGGCACCATCATCACGCCGTCGAAGCCTCGTCCGGTCACCTCGCGGCGCACGGCGTCCAGCGCGCGTACCTCGGCGATGACGTGACCGCGCAGCGTCGAGTCGCTGCGGCTGACCACGTCGATTGGCGCGTCCAGGCGGGCGGCCAGCTCGAACAGCGTCCGACCGATACGGGTGTTCAGCGCCACCGCGTCGGCCTCGGACAGGCTACGGGTGTTGGTCAGGAAGAAGCAGGTCGAGCCCGCCGAGGAGAGACCGGCCGCGATCTCGTCCGGCTCGAACACGGTGACCACGCCGACGTCGTGCACCGTCTGCGATCCCGTAGGGTCGTCGTCCAGCACCGCGATCCGCCGGCCCGCGTCAGCCAGCGCGCGGCGGATCCGCCGCCGGGCGTCCGGCTCCACCCGCACCGGGGGCAGCTCACCAGCGGCGGCGTTGCCTGGTCTCCCAGGGACGACCGGCCTGTCAGCGTCTGGGCCGGATCGGTCGGCGATCTCATCGTTCACCGTCGGTTCCTCCGCGTCATCTCGGATCGGTCAGGAGACCTGGAGGCCGCCGTTGATGTCGTAGGTCGCGGCGGTGATGTAGCCGGCGTCCTCGCTGAGCAGGAAGGCCATCAACGCGGCCACCTCGGCCACCGCGCCCACCCGCCCGATCATGGTGTCGGCGCCCAGCTCGGCCTTGCGCTCCTCGGTCAGCGTCCCACCCATGATGTCGGTGTCGATCGGCCCGGGCGCCACGCTGTTCACGGTGATCCCGTGCGGGCCCATCTCGCGGGCCAGCGCTCGAGTGAAGCCGATGACGGCCGCCTTGGACGCGCTATAGGGCACCTTCGAGTAGGTTCCGCCGCCACGCTGGGCCGAGATCGACGAGACACTCACGATGCGCCCGACCCCGGCGGCGATCATGGCGGGCACGACCCGTCTGGTCACCAGGAACGTGCCCCGCATGTTCACGTCGAAGACGCGATCCCACTCGGCGGTGGTGATGTCCAGAAAGTCAGTCGGGGAGCTGACCCCGGCCACGTTGGCCAGGCCGATGATCGGCGGCAGGCTGGCTTCGACCTGGGCGATGGCGGCCTCGACCGAGTCCTCGTCGGAAACGTCGGCGGCGACGCCGAGCGACACCACCGAGCGGTTGCCGGCGATCTCGGCAGCCGTCCTCGTCGCGGCCTCGTCGTCGAGGTCGAGGATGGCGATCGACCAGCCGTCGCGGGCCAGCCGGTCGGCGGTGGCTCGCCCGATGCCGCGTGGTGATGCCGCACCGGTGATGACCGCGGTGCGCTCGCCGGGGAAAGGGTTGTCGGCGTTCATAGGCCTGCTGCCTTCCGGTCGAGAGACGGGCAGGTTTGCCCAGCGGCCCTGGCAGGGCGAACGGTGATCCGGCCGGGGCGATCAGGCGACCCGTCATTTTCCCGAGGATGGGGTGCGCCGGCCATAGGCGAGCCAAGTCATCACCTCCGG
>DATHII010000010.1:0-5458 GCA_035316885.1 Jiangellaceae bacterium
TGGGCGGAGCGCACTGATCGGTCTCGGTCACATCCTCCCTGTGACCCCGATCGGCCGCCCCGAAACACAACAGACGGGAAGCATGTGGGTGACGTCATCGGTCGAGCGGGCACCACGCGGTTCGCGCGGTCTAGCCCGCACCAACGTCGGCCCGCCCCTCCCCACGTGTGGCGGGTCGTCGTGCTGCTGGTGAGGGTGGGCGCGGGGGAACCAGCCCTCACCAGCGGCGCCGGCGTCGAGCCTTTCCGCCCGGATGAGTGGCCCGCTGGGTGCGGGCCGGTGACGTGAGACGACGCGAGTGAAGAGGGCACGCATCCCGCGAATCAAAGGGAGTTTGGTTGTGGAGGCGACGGGTACATCGTGCCCGGCAGCGGGAAGGACCGTCTGTCAACACATCAAGTCTGGGAGGAACCTTGTCCACACCTCACAACTCGGGCGCCGAGCACGATCGGGTCCGAGCCAACATGACAGGTGCCTACGTGGCGATCGCGGGCGTGGTCATCTTCACCGTCGCCGTGTTCCTCGACTGGGCGACACCGGAAGGTGAGGAGGCCGGATTCAGCGGGTACGAGTCGGACAGCCTTCTGCCGTTCGCCGCTTTCCTGGGTGTCGGTTTCGCCGTCGCGCTGCTTTACGCGGCCAGCCGTGCCTACAGGCGTCAGCACCGCGGCTTGTCGCTCGCGTCGATGGCTGTCGGGCTTGCCGTGACCCTTCAGTCCTTGGCATGGATTCTCGACGTCCCGGGTGCGGCCGAGCGGCAGTCCGAACTGAGCGCCGACATTGGCAGCTGGGTTGGTTTGGTTGGCGCCGTCGTATGGGCCATCGGGTCGGGCATGCTCGCCAACGAGCCTGAGGGCGACCCCGAGCGCGACCGTGTCCACGACCGGCACGAGGATGGTCCCGGCCGTCGCTGACGGCCAGGCACGCGGGGCCGACGTTGGCTGGAGCGCCCCCGTCCTCGACGGCGGGGGCGCTTCTGCTTGTCCTGACTCCCGGTCGGCTAGGTACCGCTCCAGCGAAGTCAGGATCAGCGCCGGCGGGCAACCGCTAATCTCCGCGTCCGGGGCCGCCCGACCTAGCGTCGCCATAGACAGTCTGGCGTTCATGGAACACCTGTTCGACACTGAGGGATGGGGCGGCGACCGATTGAGGACGAGCCGAGCCGGTGGGGCGGCGGCTACGACGGCCATCACATCCGCCACGACGGCGAGGACATCCCGGTCACCGTGCGCGTCCGCTGGGACGACGGCACCGAAAGCGAGCACCCCGGCACGACCGGGCAGTGGACGAGGACCCATGTGTTCGTCGCGTTCGACGACCTGCCGTCGATGTGGGTGCTGGCCAGCGAGGTCAAGAGACAACGTGATCGCCGTTGTCCCCGCGCCAAACAGGCGGGTCAAACGCGGTTCAAGGCCTACTGCACCCGCGCAGGACGGGTCGTTCAGGAGGCGAGAGAATTGGCCACCATGTCGACCAGGGACGCTGACCAGCCGGCTCTGCTGGGGCAGCTGCGTCACGCGTTCCCGTGGGGCGTTCTTCTGATCACCGATGACAGCTCGACCGAGCAGATACCCACCTGGGACTCATCTGAGGTGCAGGTCAGCGCCGGTGACACCGCCGCAGTCCTCCGCGTCATGCACGCTCAGGAAGGCGACGTGACGGTTCAGGTCTGGCATCAGCCCAGCCAGCCCATGGGTCTCGAGGTCTACCAAGGTCAGATACATCTGCCCAGCGGAACCCTGCGCATTAGCGATGCAACGAACGAAACCGCCCCACGCGTCCGGCTAGGCCCAGGCCGCCACGACATCAGCATCCGCACCGACCCCGACCGGGTGGCAGAAGCCAGCACCATCCACATCATCGTCTAGCCCCACGTTCGCAACCAGCCACTTGACGACAACCAGGCGGCCAGCGTTGCATCGCACCGGCCAAGCGTCACCCGGCCTAGAAGTCGATCTCACCCTGCATCTGCTGGTGGTCGTAGTCGACGACTCGTTTCACCTCGACCGCGACCGACCGGATCTGGTGCTCGTACCGCAAAGTTGTGGGCCGCCCTGCCGGCCGCGGTGGTCCCACTGCTCAACCGACGACGACCAATGTGATCGAACACGTGACCGTGTTCGACGACGGCCGTATTCACGCCACGTTCACCCAGACCGGCACGTTCGTGGCCGTGCCCTTGGAGGATCCGAGCCTGCCGACGTTGACCGGACACGTCACGGTCTGGGGCGCGAGGGCGACCGTGTCGAGGTGCTCCTCGCCGTCGTGTTCCCACACGATGCGGGCGACGACCGGGACCGGCGGGTCGAGCACATGCTCATCATCTGCCTTACGGCAGCCGGTCACACCTAGGGCGAGCACCACCAGGACGGCAACCGGCCAGGCCGTGCGATGTCTGGCGCTGCGCATAGGGACTTCTCCCGCAGGGCCTGGTTGGGGCTCTTGTCAGCCTGGCGCCGGTTGGAAGCTTTGCGCAATGACGTCGAACATTCCGCGGCTGTCGGCCCATTGCGACTCGGGTATCGACCAGTACAAGGCATACGCACGTGCGTCGCTTACCCGAACGTTCCGGTTGAGCACGTGGATCTGCCCATTGCGGCCGTCCCACGTGAACTCCCAGTCGGCGGTGTTCCAGCCGCGGTACTCGACCCGATCCAGCGAGATTCGCTCGTAGCCGCTCAGCCGATCTGCCACCGACGGTTCGTTCGCCTGCCAGTCGGTCAGCGGGTCGTCCTTCGGCTCGGTCGTCTGGTCGACGAGGAGGAAACGTCCGCCGCCCGGTTCCTTGAAGTACGTACGCGGCCCCTCCACGGATCTCGTCCAGCCGGTCGGCACCGCAACCGTGAAACCGGTCGGATCGGTATGCAACTGAAAGCCATCGGGTAGCGGGGCGGCCGCTGGCCCTGCGTTGTCGCCTGAGGTGCCGGCGGGTTCGGATGGCTGATTTGTCGGGCTCGGCCGATCCCCGATTACGGGTCCGCCAGCCGGTGGTTGATTGACTGCCGCATCCGCTGTTGGCTGCGGAGACTCGACTGCAGCGGGTGCCTCGGATCCGCCGCGTCCGGACTCGGCCTGGGGCGAAGCCGATTCCGGCGCACGCCATCCGTCGAGATAGACACCGAGGCCGACGAGTGCCACCGCGAACAAGATGGCAACGGTCAGCAGACCAAGAAGCACGTGCCGGTCGTGGGAACGGCCCGTCGTCGACGGGCGGTCGTCGGGTGACTTCAGCCAGGACTCGATCGCGCCTTGCCCGGTGCCGTCGCGACCGGCGGCCGATTCCACGGATCCTGACGTGCTGGGCACCTCGTTGGGCCGCGCAAGGATGCCAAGGAGCGCTGCGCGAACATCGAGCGGACTTGGCCGTCGTGCGGACTCCTTGGCCAGTAGAGCATTGATGAGATCCCCTAACTCTGTGCCAGGAACCAAGCGCGGTGCAGGGTCATGGAGCACCGCATCGAGCGTCGGCAAGGATCCGGAGCGTTCGAACGGCGACCGACCGTCAAGGGCGGCGTAGAGCGTCGCGCCCAACGACCAGAGATCGGAAGCGAGTGTCGACGGTTCTCCTCGGGCTCGCTCGGGTGACATGTACGCCGGCGACCCCAGCAGCAGTCCAGTGGTCGTGACTGTTGCGTCGCCCTCGACGGCCGCTATGCCGAAGTCAGTGAGAACAGCTCGTCCGGTCGAGCGAAGCATCACGTTGGCGGGTTTGACGTCTCGATGAAGCACGCCGACGGATGCGGCCGCTTCCAGGGCACTCAGGACGTCCAGACCGACCTCTGCTACTCGACTAGCGGGTAGTGGCCCTTCCTCGCGCAGCACATCGGCGAGGCTGCGGGCCACTAACCGTTCCATGACAATCCAGGGGCGCCCATCCTCCTCCACCACGTCGTACACCGTCACGGCTGCCGGACTCGAGATCCGCGCTGCCGCCCTGGCTTCCCGAAGCGTTCGACGGCGCAGCTTGTCACGGTCATCGGCAGGCAGGTCGACCGGGAGAGACACCTCCTTGATGGCGACTTGCCGCCCTAGAGCTTCGTCGCGACCAGCCCACACCACGCCCATGCCGCCCCGACCGAGCGGCTCGCCGAGGCGATACCGCCCGCCAAGTAGCTTGTCCTCGGTCGCGGATGGCACGCGGTCTCAGATACCCACTCCGCGTGATTCGGCACATGAGGCGACGAGCTTCGTTGCTGTTCTGTGATTCCGAGGCGCGTCAGCCCCCGGTTTGTGGGCTCATCGCCCGCCGGAGATCAGCCGGCTGCGCTGCTCGTTGCCGGGTCCGCCGTAGGGGTAATCGGCGGGAGCGGATCGCTCGCGGCATCGAGAGCGGCGGTCTCGTCGGCCTCGAGATGGACGCCCGAGACCGGTTCGCCTCCTGGAACCGCATCGCCCCAACGACGTCTCCTCCGGTGACCCGGCAGGCATCGGCTGTCCCGGGCAGGCAACCGGCAGATCAACCGGACCCTGCACATCATGGCCACCGTCCAGCTGCGCAACGCTACCGACGGACCCGCCTACCTTGACCGGAAGAAGGCAGCCGGCAAGACCGCCAACGAGGCGATGCGCTGCCTCAAACGCAGACACTCTGACATCGTCTACCGACACATGGTCGACGACGCCGTCAGGCACATGGGGACGGGCCCGGGAGGACAACAGGGAACGAACTCTGACTCCAACGCGGCCGACTCACATCCCGGCGTCGGCTCTTCGGACAAGTCACTTCCCGGACCCGCCATCATTAAGCCTAGGCCCGCCCCTCCCAGCAGCGCGTTGACACAGAGGGGAGCCATGAGCGGGCGTTCACGCCCGGCACGCGGCGGGTGAATCGGGTCGACGGTGCATCGTTGGGTCGGGCGGTACCTGACGGACCACCTGGCCGGGTTGGCGGACCGGTCTCACCGACCGTCGTGGTCGCCTCAGTAGGTGGTTCCTACGATCCGCGACGGGCTTCCCGTGTTCAAATCAGCCATGAGCTATGACTTCGCCGTGCTGACACGCCAGGCTGCTGGGTCGGACGACGCCAGCGCAATCACGGCGGCGATCTCGGTGTTCGAAGGTGAAACCTCCACCGGAAAGCGACCCGATAGCCGACTGATGGCCTTACTCGCCGACCTCGAGGCAATCGGGGCTGGCGACGAGGACGAGGGGTGGATTTCCGTGTGGCCGCTGACGGCTAGCGCCGAGGGAGTCGCACTGCCCACCACATACCCGAATGTCGACGACAACATCGTGGTCCTCCTGAGGCTCGCGGCACGCTACGGGCTCGTCCTGGTCGACCTGAATGCGGATAACAGTGGAGCGAACGGCCCTTTCGATACTGGGGTGGTGCGGACAGGGCCATACGCCCGCAGGTCGGCTGGAGCGCGGCCGCGCCATCCTCAAAACGACGTCGGTGCCCTCCGCAGGGCCGCTTTGGTGACACCTGATGTTGCTTTCGAACTGGCGCGATGGCCAC
>DATHII010000011.1:0-2747 GCA_035316885.1 Jiangellaceae bacterium
CGCGATGACGACGTAGGTCAGCCCGAGACGGTCCTGCAACTCCTCCAACAGGTTGACCACCTGGGCCTGGATCGACACGTCCAGCGCGGAGACCGGCTCGTCGGCGATGATCAGTTCGGGCTCGAGGGCGATCGCCCGGGCGATCCCGATCCGCTGGCGCTGACCGCCGGAGAACTCGTGCGGATAGCGCGACGCAGCCGACGCCGGCAGGCCCACCAGGTCGAGCAGCCGCGCGACCGTCGTCGCCTCGCTACGCTCGATCCCGTGCGCCCGGCGGGGCTCGGTGAGCACGGATTCGACACTCTGCCGTGGGTCCAGGCTTGCCATCGGGTCCTGGAAGATCATCTGCATCCGGCGCCGCACGCGGCGGAGGTCTTCGCCGGCAAGCGAGCTCACGTCGATCCCGTCGAAGGTGACCGTGCCTCCTGTGGGTTCGACCAGTCGCAGGATCGAACGCCCCAGGGTGGTCTTGCCGCAGCCGGACTCCCCGACCAGGCCCACCGTCGACCCGCGCGGAACGTCGAGGTCGACGCCGTCGACAGCCTTGACCGACCCGACCACCCGGTCGATGAAGACCCCGGACTTGATCGGGAAATACACCTCGAGGTCCCGCACCGCCAGCAGCGTGTCCTCCGCCGACACCGCACGACGGTGACGCTGCGGCTGCCCGGAATCCTCGCCCGGCTCCGGCACCCCGCTGTGCTCTGCGGCAGCACCCTCGGTCGCCGTCACGCCGTGACCTCCTCGGCCGCGGGCAGCGGGTTGTAGCAGCGCAGTTCTCGGCCGCCAGCGGCCTCCAGCGCCGGCGCCTCCTCGGTGCAGGGCTCGACCCGGTTGGGGCACCGGGGCGCGAACGCACAGCCCTGCGACCACGGCAGCAGGTCGGTCGGCGAGCCCGGGATCGGGTGCAGCGGGGCGCCGCGGGGAGCGTCCAGGCGGGGAACGGACGCGAGCAGTCCCCCGGTGTAGGGGTGGCGCGGCTCCGCGAACAGTGCACGGCGCCCGGCCGACTCGACCACCCGCCCGCCGTACATGACGTGCACAGTGTCACAGAGTCCGGCGATAACGCCGAGGTCGTGGGTGATCATCACCAGCGCAGCACCGGAGTCGCGAACGAGATCCTTCAGCAGTTCGAGGATCTGGGCCTGGATCGTCACGTCGAGGGCCGTCGTCGGCTCGTCGGCGATGAGCAGCCGCGGCTGGCAGGCCAGCGCCATCGCGATGAGTGCTCGCTGGCGCATGCCGCCGGAGAGCTGGTGGGGGTACTCCTTCAACCGTCGGGTGGGGTCGGGGATGCCCACGCGGTCGAGCAACTCGCTCGCCGCGGTCGCGGCCGCAGTGCCCTTGAGGTCCTGGTGGCGTTCGAGCACCTCGGTGACCTGGATGCCGATCGGCACGACCGGGTTGAGCGAGGACATCGGGTCCTGGAAGACCATCGCGATGTCCTGGCCACGGATGTCGCGCATGCGTTCGGGTGGCAGGGTCAACAGGTCGTCGCCGTCGAAGTGGACCTCTCCCCCTACCCGCACGCCGCGCTTGGGCAGCAGGCCCATGACGGCCAGTGAGGTGACACTCTTTCCGCTGCCGGACTCGCCGACCAGGCCCATCGTTTCGCCGGGGTCGACGGTGAACGACACGCCGTCGACCGCCCGGACGTCGCGCCGGCCCTTACGGGTGAAAACCACCTCCAGGTCGCGGACGTCGAGGAGATGACCCGCGACCGGATCCGCCACGCTCACCGCCGGTACTTCGGGTCGAGGGACTCGCGCAGCCGCTCGCCAAGCAGAGTGAAACCGAGTGCGGCGATGACGATGGCTACACCGGGGAAGAACGCGAGATGGGGGGCGCTGGCGAGATAGCGCTGGGTGTTGGCGAGCATCAGCCCCCACTCCGGGACCCGCGGGTCGGGACTTCCGAGCCCGAGGAACGACAGGCCGGCAGCCTCGATGATCGCCGTTGCCAGTGTCAAGGTCGCCTGGACGATCACCGGGGACATCGAGTTCGGCAGCACGTGGCCGAGGACGATCGACCGTCGGCGAACACCCAACGACGTCGCCGCGAGCACGTAGTCGCTCTCGCGCTGGGCCAGCATCTGCCCGCGCACCAGACGGGCGAATATCGGGATGTTGATGACGGCGATCGCGATCATCACCGAGAGCAGGCTCCGGCCGAGCAGCGCGGCGATGGCGATGGCCATCAGCAGTCCCGGGATCGACAGCATCACGTCGACGATCCGCATGATCACGGTGTCGACCTTGCCGCCGAACGCGCCGGCCAAGATGCCGAGCAGCAGGCCGCCGGCCAGGCCGAGCAGCAGCGCGACCACACCCACGAGCAACGACTGGCGGGCACCGAACACGACCCGGCTGAACTCGTCGCGACCGAGCTCGTCCAGACCGAACCAGAACTCGGCCGACGGCCCGGGGATGTTGGTCGGTGTGACGATGCCGGCCCCGGGTCGGTCTTCCGGGTCGTACGGCGCTATCCGGGGCGCGAAAATCGCCACCAGGACGAAGAACGCGATGAGCGCGAACCCGATGATCGCGACCGGGTCGCGGCGCAGCCGCCGCCAGGCGTCCTTGCGGAGGCTGCCGCCCTCTTCGCCGACCCTTGCGGCCTCGGTGGTCGCCTCGACCTGGGCCAGGCTCATTGCACCCTCACCCTCGGGTCGATCAGCCCGTACGAGACGTCCACGGCAAGGTTCACCAGCACGTAGAGGAACGCGATCATCAGGATGAAGCCCTGCA
>DATHII010000012.1:0-4334 GCA_035316885.1 Jiangellaceae bacterium
CGGGCTGTCGTTCATCATCGGCGCGAGGATGCCCGAGATCCCTTACGTGGTCGACGCGTGGCGGCGTGAGCACCCCGACCGTGAGATCCCCGACGGGCACGTGTTCACCCAACCGTGGCCGGCCGGTCCGACCGACAAGCGGCGTGACCAGGTCTTCTACTACCAGTACAAGGCCGACCGCGCCCGGCGCACCCTGCGCGGGATCGATCAGCAGATCGCCAAGGCGGAGAGGGCCGTCGCGGGGAAGGAGCCGGTCAAGCGCAACCGGTTCATCAAGCTGACCGGTGGCACCAAGACCATCGACCGCAAACTCGAGGCCAAGGCCCGTGGCCTGGCTGGGCTCAAGGCCTACATCACCAACATCGATAACCCGACGCCGCAGTTCGTCATCGGCGCCTACCACCGGCTGTTCCACATCGAGAAGTCGTTCCGGATGAGCAAGCACGACCTGAAGGCACGGCCGATCTACCACCACAAACGCGAGCCGATCCAGGCGCACCTGACCATCGTGTTCGCCGCCCTCGCCGTCACCCGGCTGATCGAGGACCACACCGGCTGGTCGATCAAGAAGTTCGTCCGCACCACCCGCCGCTACCGCACCGTTCAGATCCGCGTCGGCCAGCACCTCCTCACCGCTGAGGATCCACTGCCCAACGACCTACGCGACGCGCTCGCTCAGATCACATGACCGGGTGCGCACTAGCCTGGCCCGAGTCGGGTTACGCGCAACGAGGCGCTCGTCGCCGCCGTCGATGAGCTGCCCGACCGGGCCGAGGGCGGCACCGCCCTCTACGACCCGACCCTGGCGGCCTTCCGGACAGTGCGGGCGATCTACGACCCCGAGAAGATCAATTCGGTGGTCCTGCTCACCGATGGGCGTAACGAGGACAACCCCCGTCGGGATCGACCTCGTCAACCTGCTCACGACGCTGCGGACAGAGGTCGACCCGGCCCGACCGATCCCCGTCATCACGATCGGCATGGGGCCGGAGGCCGACCTGGATGCCCTCACCCAGATCTCCGAGGCCAGCGGCGCCAATGCATACCGGGCCGAGGACCCGGCCGACATCGAGCAGGTGTTCCTCGACGCCATGGTCGAGCGGCAATGCCGGCCGGTGTGCTGACCGCCCGCGCGTCGGCGGGGCGCCCGGTCGTCTGATCCATACCCTGGAACGGACGGGCCCAGCAGAAGGCCGGGCCCGGCCGACCGGGGCGGGGTGGGCGTGGCCGCATCGTGGAGGCCCATGCTGGTCGTCGGTGCCGTTTTCGCTCTCGCGTTCACGATCATGGACGAACAGGACTCGGGCTCCGCCGTCGTCGACGACGGCTTCCCGGTCGCCGCGGCGGCCACCGCTGCTGCTCCACCGGGGCCCACGCCCACGCCTCCCGCCGTCCAGCCGCAGCCCCATCGGGACTCCCTGGGGGTGATCACCGGCACTGGTGTGCCCGGACCTACCGTCGCGCTGACGTTCGATGACGGGCCCTCCTCCACCTACACGCCGCAGGTGCTGAAGATCCTCGACGAGCACCGCGTGACAGCCACCTTCTGCGTCGTCGGATCGAACGCCGAGTCCCACCCTGACCTGGTCGAGGACATCGTCGAGGCCGGCCACGCCCTCTGCGACCACACGATCACCCACGACCTCGCGTTGTCGAACCGCGACGAGCAGCGCATGCGAAACGAGATCGGCGGCACTCTGGACAGCATCGACGACGCCGCGCCGGACGCCGATGTGTCGTTCTTCCGTGCCCCGGGCGGGAACTTCTCGGCGAACCTCAATGCGGTCGCGGCCTCCTACGACCTGGCCCCGCTGGGATGGAGCGTCGACACGCGTGACTGGCAGCAGCCTGGAGATCAGGCCGTCGAGTCTGCTGTGACATCCGGCGTCAGGCCAGGATCGATCGTTCTCCTGCACGACGGCGGTGGGGACCGGTCGGGAACGGTGACGGCACTCGACGGCATCATCACCGCACTGCAGGACGCCGGGTACGAGTTCGTGGTGCCGCGCACGTGACCCGCGCGAATCGGGTGCCGACCTGACAGTGGTAGACGCCGTACGCTGGATTGACAGATCATTATCTTGGGTAGGTGATCATTCAGGGCGTCACAGCAGTTCGACGCACATCGAGGTGGTCGTGTCCAACGGTTCGGGTGCCGCTGTCGCCGGTCTGGTGATCGGCATAATTCTTGCTGCCAACGCCGCCGGCTGGGGCGATGACGACGGAGACGGGCTCGCCCTCGAGTCCGGGGATTCCGGCACCGGTGAGGACACGACGACCAGTGAGCCCGCGGTGCCGACCTCCGTCGACGGGGGTGTGACCGCCCGCCCGCACCCCGGTCTGGACGACACCGACGTGATCACGGTCACCGACCGCAGTGATGTGGTGCGGACCCTCGCTGACCACCACGTCCGTGCTGTGCTCTGCCCGAGGCCCACCGATGCGTGGCGCAAACCGCTGTGCGACGCCACGACGAACGTCGTAGCAATCGCCGTCCGTGGCGACCAACGTGTGGGCAGCACGACGGCGTTCGACGGCATCGCCGACATCCGGTCCGACGAGGGCTTCACCATTCCCGCGCCCGCGCCGTGACGGCTGCCGACGTGGCAGCCGAGCCATACGCGGTGATCGACCTCGACGGGGTGCTGGCGGACGTGACCGCTCGGCTCCACCATCTCGAGGGTTCGCGAAAGGACTGGCGGGCGTTCTTCGCCGGGATCCCGGGCGACCCGCCGTACCCCGAAGGCCTGGCAGTGGCACGCGAACTGGCGGACGGGCACGAGCTGATCTACCTCAGCGGCCGTCCGGAGCACACCCGTGCCGCCTCGGAGGAATGGCTTCGCCGGCACGGCGCGCCGCCGGCCCGGCTCATTCTCCGAGGCGACGCCGACCGGCGTCCCGCCAGGATCGTCAAGGTCGCGCTCCTGCGGCGCCTGGAGCGGGAGCGCCAGGTCGCGGTCCTCGTGGACGACGACCCTGCCGTCTGCCGGGCGGCCCGTGCGGCCGGCTTCCACGTGTTCGAGGCCAGCTGGAGCCGACCGCAGCCGACGCTGTTCGATGCACAGGAACGGCGCGGGCGGACCTGACCAATCCGCCGAGGGCTCAGCGGCGAACACCCCGGTGAGACGTGTCCGTCACCTCGGGAGCTCACCATGACTTGTGCCGCCCACTGGTCGTATCTGGGCGCGTCGGTAGCCTGGTGATGGACAGAGTCGGCAGACTCGACCCCGTGAGGGGGTCGGGCAGGCCGGTCGGACTGCACAAGCGGTCCACCGGTACGGGGGCCGCGGGCGGCCTGCTCGAGGAACTGCTCGGGCGGGCGGCTCGCGGAGACCAGGCGGCATTCTCCGCGCTCTACGACGCCACCTCGTCCCAGGTGTTCGGCACCGTCCGACGGGTCGTGCGCGACCCTTCGCAGAGTGAGGAGGTGACCCAGGAGGTCTTCATCGACGTCTGGCGGCACGCTGCCCGTTTCGACGCCGAGATCGGCTCCGCGCGCACCTGGATCCTCACCATGGCGCACCGCCGGGCTGTCGACCGCGTCCGCCGGGCCGAGGCCGCCAGCGACCGCGAGCACCGCGCGGCGTCGCGGTCGACGACCCGCGACTACGACGAGGTCGAAGAGACCGTCGAGCGCTCGCTCGAGGCCGAGCGGGTCCGCCGGTGCCTGGAGGGGCTGACCGATCTGCAGCGTGAGTCGGTCACCCTCGCCTACTACAGCGGCTACACCTACCCGGAGGTCGCCCAACTCCTCGATGCCCCGCTCGGCACGGTGAAGACCCGAATGCGCGACGGCCTGGTCCGGATGCGCGACTGCCTGGGGGTGAGCCGATGACCGTGACGATGGACGACCGGCACACCCTGGCCGGCGCCTACGCACTCGACGCCCTCGACGACGGTGAGCGTCGGCTGTTCGAGGCCCACCTCGAAACCTGCGCCGACTGCCGTGCCGAGGTCGCCGAGCTCAGGGCCACCGCGGCGTACCTCGGCGCGGCAAGCGCGGTTCCCGCTCCCCCGGCCCTGCGCGACCACGTGCTCTCGCAGATCGCCCGGACCCGGCAACTGCCGCCTCCGCGTCGCACCGCCCGTAGCGCGAGGGGTGTCCCCCGGTGGACGGTCAACGTCCTCGCGGCCGCCGCGACCGTGCTCGCGGTACTCGCGATCTCCCTCGGCGTCCTGGCGTGGCAGGCCGACCAGCGCGCCGACGACCTCGCCGCCGAGGCCCGGCGCGTGGCTGCGGTCCTGGCCGCTCCCGACGCGCAGAACGCCGCGGCCGAGGTCGAGGGTGGCGGACAGGCGTCCGTGGTCGCGTCGGAGACCCGTGGCGAGGTGGT
>DATHII010000013.1:0-13550 GCA_035316885.1 Jiangellaceae bacterium
ACCAGCCACCTGATGATCGCCAACCCGTTCCGGCCGGAGGGTCTGGCGAAGCTGTTTGCGTCGCACCCGCCGATGGCCGAGCGGATCGCCCGCCTCGAGTCGCTCGCGGGCTACCGCCGCTGAGGTCGGATGGCAGTCGGGACTGCCTCACTAGACTCGAGAACAGTGCGCGACTCGACGGCTCGCCGACTGTCCCGACTGCACGCCTTCCTCTACCGGATCACCGGAGGCGGGTTGGGAAGTCGTCTGGTGCGCAACGACATGTTGTTGCTCACCACGACGGGAGCCAAGACTGCCAGGCGCCACACCGTCCCGCTGCTCTATCTCCGCGACGCCGAGACCTTGGTCGTGATCGCATCGTGGGGCGGCCGGCCGCGCCATCCGCAGTGGTATGCGAACCTCGTCGCCAATCCCAGGGCCACCGTCCAGGTGGGTTCGAAGCGGTGGCCGGTCCGCGCTCGTACAGCCGAACCCGATGAGCGTGCCCTCTGGTGGCCCAAGGTCCTCGCGGCTTACCGGGGCTACAGCGTCTACGAGTCCAACACCGATCGGGTCATCCCGGTCGTGTTCCTCTCACCGGTGCGCTGATCAGGCGCTCCTCGATCTCTGCGAGTGGCCTCCGCACGGTCTAGCGGTAGTTGACGAAGCGCCATCACGCGGCACAACACCCTGTCTACCTTCATGTTCACCGTCCGACCGCCTCAGCAGGGCGCATCCGGGGCACACGGCCAAGAGCGCCGTCCACCAGCGAGCGCGTCCTCTCGTACGCCTCTGGCCACTCACCCACGTAGGTGTTGAGGGTCACAGTGGGCGTCGAGTGCCCAAGCGCAAGTTGGACCGTCTTCACGCTCGCGCCGTTGTGGATCAGCAACGTGGCGAAGTAGTGCCGTAGGCAGTGCAGCCCCGTGCCCTTCTCGAGGCCCGCCGCCTGCCGCGCCGGCTTCCAGATGTGCGCCCACGTGGCGCGGTGAATCGGCGTCGAGCTCGGGATCGTGAACAAAAGCTTGGCGGTACGCCTGGTCGGATGGCGTGGGTCTGTCTCGTCGTCGATCTCGACGTCGGCCGGCGGGTACATCTCGAGATGCCGTGCAAGAGCCGTCGCAGCGACGTCCGGAAGTTCGACAGTGCGCGCCGACGACTTTGTCTTGACCGGCCCCAAGTAGGGCAATCGACCGGACACGCACACCAGCTGCTGGCTGACGTCGACCTCCCGGCGCAGGAAGTCGACCGCGCCGAGCTCCAATCCGGTGATCTCACCGCCACGCAGGCCGCAGCCCGCTGCAAGGTAAATGACCGGCGAATAGCGCGCCTCGATGCTCTCGGCCAGCACATGTACCTGATCCGGCGTCGGTATGACGTGAGGACGTCGCTCCACCCCCGGGAGCTGTACGCCCGCGCACGGCGAGATGCCGATCGTCCTATCAAGAACGGCCGCGTTGAAGAACGACGCCAAGGTGCTGAACGTGACCGCTAAGCGTCGATGGCGCCAGTGCGTCGGCGCGGTCCTTCACCCAGGCTCGGATATGCGAGGGCCGGACCTGCGCCATGCGTACCTCGCGCGGCTCCTGCGTAACCACGCAAGGCTGACGCCAAGTCGCTGCTGTGGCAGGAGACCATGCGCTGTCCATCGGCATCTGCGCCGTGCGCGGCGTTCGTGGGCCCACGTAGAGCTGGTCGTGGTCGGTCGGCTGGGCGAGGATCAGCGGGCTCGCCGCTAGTGCCCCGCGTTGAACTCTTCTTACAGTTGAGGATCTGCTCGGCGGTGTGGTCTGGATGAAGCTCAGATGCCTCCTACGCCGATGTTCGGCCGGCGGCTGGTCGATCAGCGCGGTCGCGGCGGACGTCCGGCGTCGGAACCGCCGGCAGCGGGCGCACGATCGCGCGGTCGAGGAGGGTCACGGGCATGGAATCATCGTCGGAGGGACGGCGCTTCTGTTCGCGCCTCCGACTCCGGTTAGCGAAGCGGGTTGAGGACGCCACGGCGATAGCGGATGGTTTGCCTCACCGACGTGACGAGCACCCACAGGACGACAAGCAGGATCGGAAAGAAGAACACCCACGTTCCGATCGCCGCGACAACCGCGCCGACCACGACGAGGACCACGGTCCACCGCGGCTGCAGCCCGCCGCGGTAGGCGACCGTGGCAGCCGCGCTCATCAGCAGCGCGCCCGCGATTCCCGCCAACCCCAGAAGGCCGAGGGCGATGCCGGTGAGGAGGGCATACGCCGTCGCAGTCGTCGTCGGGTCGGCTCCCTCGAGCACGCTGTGACCGATGTTGAACAGCGGCGCGAGCAGGGTGGTGGTGGCGGCGACGAGGGCCGTGATGAAGACGACGCCGGCGGTCGGCACCAGCGACGCGAACATTCCCTGCGAGAGCGAACGCATGGTCGCGGCGAGGTCGGCGAGGAACCAAAGGAAGCACAACGCGCTGAGCAGGATGAGGATGAAGACGAAGCCCGCGGTCGATTGATAGTCCTCGGTCGCGAAGTTCTGCGTGAGCTCCGGCAGTTCGTAGCCGATGTCAAGACCGGCCTCGATGATGACGGCGGCAACGAACAGCGCAGCGAAGAGCGACCCGGCGGCGGGTGCCCAGCGTTCGAGGGTCGAGGGCGCGGCGACGCGAGGAGCGGCGGCGCTGGCGGCCGTTGACTCCATGGTCGATCCTTTCCGTCGGATCCGGACGTTGAATCCTACGACGCGCGGCGGCTCCCTGGTCGAAGTCTGGTTCTCCCTGATCGAAGGTCAGGCCATCCGCCGCGGCACCTTCGGCTCGGTCAACGGACTCCACACCAAGATCCGCCCGCATCAACGGCTGGAACGACCGCTGCCACCCCTTCATCTGGACCAAGACCGCCGAACAGATCCTCGAATCACTAGGACGACTTCTAACACGAATCTCCGGCGCAGGACACTAGCGGTAGTTGACGAACTGAAGGGCGAAGTCGAAGTCCTGCTGCTTCAGCAGGGCGATGACGGCCTGCAGGTCGTCCTTCTTCTTCGCCGAGACGCGCACCTCCTCACCCTGAACCTGCGACCTGACGCTCCTGGGGGCCTCGTCGCGGATCACCTTGGTGATCTTCTTCGCCTGCTCCTGGGTGAGCCCGTTCTGCAGCGTGGCGCCGATCTTGTAGAGCTTGCCCGACGCGCGCGGCTCGCCCGCGTCGAGCGCCTTCAGCGAGACACCGCGCTTGATGAGCTTGTCCTTGAACACGTCGAGCACGGCCGCGACGCGGTCCTCACCGGACGCTTCCATCTCGACGCCGAAGTCGCCGGCCCAGCGGATCGCCGCCTCGGTGCCGCGGAAGTCGAAGCGCTGCCCGATCTCTCGGGCCGCCTGGTTGAGCGCGTTGTCGACCTCCTGCCGGTCGACCTTGCTCACGACGTCGAACGAGGACTCGCTCCCCACCTTGTGCTCCTTCCGTCACGTCCGCCGACGTTCTCGTCGCCCACACCGACTATGCCGGATCTACTCGGACGTCCTGTATCCTCTCAGCCCGTCAGGCCTGTGCCCGACACGAGGCAGGTTGCCCGAGTGGCCAAAGGGAGCGGACTGTAAATCCGTCGGCTTCGCCTACGTTGGTTCGAATCCAACACCTGCCACCCCCGTGGCCCTGACCAGCAGAGACGCCTGGTCGGGGCCACGAGTGTCTGTGGCTCGGCGCCGGACCTCAGGGGCTCCCTCCGGCGGGACCTTCCGTCTCGATGACGGCGTCCTGTACATCGCCGCTGATGGCTGCCGGCATGGGGCTGGAGGCATTCGTCCCGGCGCCGGCCCCGACCAGGACCTGCACGGCCCCGAGCAGTACGACGGTGAGCAGCAGCGACCAGAACAGCCGCGGCACCGAGACGTCGTTGCCCCAGAGCAGGACGACGGCACCGAGCACGCCCACGCAGACCCGCAGCCACCGGGCGTTGGCCGCGACAAACCGGCCGGCACCGCCGACCGGCCCGTCGGCCAGCATGGCTCCGGCGGTCTCCAGGCCGCCGGACAGCGTCGTACGGACTGCGGTGCCCGAGGCGTTGGACCCGACGAACCAGCCCACCACCACCAGGATCAGGCCCAGCCAGAGGAACACCTGCCAGCCGCGGTCGAGGTAGGCCAGCAGGGTGTCGTAGAACACCGAGCTCGCCGGGCCGAACACGGTGCCGGCCAGCTCGTTGATGAACAGCTGGCGGCCGACCGAGAGCGCCAGCGAAACCAGCAACGCGTTCGCCACCAGCACCACCCCGATGGTCACCGTCATCCGCGGCCTGCGGCTGGCGAGCAGGAACGCGGCCAGGTAGAGCGCCGCCACCACCAAGAGCAGCCATCTGGCCACCGGGTTGGTGAACGCGTAGATCGTGCGGGCCTGATCCAGTTGTGACGAGTCCAGCAGCACGATCTGCTTGTCCACGTCGGGGATCGGGACGTTCTCCACGATGGTAAGGCCGCGCGCGACCAGGCGCTGCTGGACCTCGGCGACGACGTCGGACAAGTCCAGGACGACCTGGTCGCCCTGCACCGAGACCGCGCCGCCCTCGTCCCCTTCCAGGACCCGCACCAGAGTCTGCTGCGCCCTGGTATTGACCCTGACCCAGATGTCGGCAAAAAGGTCCGAGGCCACGAACGCCCGGACCTCGCGGTCGATCAACCCGTTGATCGCGCCGGACAACGGCCCGACCAGCTGCTGCAACCGCGGGCGGTCGGTGATGACATCGGCGAACACCTCGCTCAGGATCGCCTCGACGTCGACCTGCGACTGGATCGCGTCGGTGACCGTCGTCGCGATGGCGTCCTGCACCTCCGGGGAGTCCACCAGCGGGCCGACCGTGTCCACGTAACGCTGCGCGTCGTTCAGCGTCCGTTGCCCCCAGTACGCGATCGCCGCCGGCGTCGTCAGCAGCGCAGCCAACACGACGCAGACGACCGCCGCAATCGACCGTCCGCGACCTGGACGCTCCGCGACCGTCGGGTCGATGGTCTGCGTGGGTGAGTCGGACATTACGAGCCTCCTCGGTACGGCGATATGGTTCGGCACTCCGAAGCGTCGATCATGGCTGCTCGGTGGGTATCCGGGTGGAGAAGAACAGTCCCAGAAGCGCGATGAGCCCGAGCGCCGCGAGCGCGGTCCGAAGCCCGTCCAGGCGGGCCTGCTGGTTCTCGTCCACGACGCCCTGCGTGACCTCAGAGCTCGCACCCGCCTGCGTGAGTGCCTCCTCGAGATCGGCGTCCGAGATGAACGGGATCCCGCCTGCAAGCTCGACGTTCGCCTGTGCCGCCACCTCCGGTGGAACCGCAGGGTTCTGTTCGATCCCCTGCAGGAACGACGTGGTGAGCATAGCGATCAGTAGGGAGCCAGCGAGGGCCGTCCCAAGCGAGGCCCCCAGATTGGTCGAAGTGTTCTGGAGCCCGCCGACCTCAGCGCTCTCGTCGTCGGGGACCGCGGAGACCGTAACGCTCCCTAGCTGAGAGGCGAGCGCGCCGATCCCGAAACCGGCCAATAGGAGGGGCACGGTCACGATCTCCGCGCTGGCGTTCACATCCATGCTCATGAGCAGGGACACGATCCCAGCGAACATCGCCAAGAGACCAACCTGGACGACCCGCCGCGGGGAGATGTTCGGGAAGAACCGCGGGATGCCGGCCGCAGCGATCAGGAGCGTGATCGACAGCGGCATGATCTTGAGGCCTGTGTCGATCGCCGACAGGCCGAGCGCGACGGACAAGTACAGCGGGATCGTGAAGAACAGCCCCGCCTGGACCAAGAACTGGAAGAAGAACATCACCAGGCCGCCCGTGAACTGTCGGTTGGCGAACATCGGCAGTCGCACCAGGGGCTCGCCGCCTCGCTGGACGACGTGGTGTTCCCATGCTCCGAACAGCCAGAGGACGAACAGGCCTGCGAAGATCAGCACGATCGTCGGTGAGAGGCCGAGGATCGCTGGACCGTCCGGCTTGGGCAGCACCCAGCCCCACTCGCTCGAACGCAGTACGCCGAAGACCGCGAGCCCGAGCCCGGCGGCCGATAGCGCCGCGCCACCCAGATCGAGATGTGGGTGCTCCTCGACCGGCGCGTCCTGGATCCCGCGCGCAAGAACCAGGATCACCAACACGACCAGGACCTCACCGACGAAGACCCATCTCCACGAGAAGTACGTCGTCGCGATCCCGCCGATGAGCGGGCCGACCGCGACGGCGATCGCACCCGCCGCCATGATCAGGCCGTAGGCGCGCGGGCGACCCTCGGGTGGGACGTTCCCGGCGACGAGGGCGACGATGGCCGGGAGGATCAAGGCCGCGCCCATGCCTTCCAGGACCGACCAGCCGACGATCAGGACAGTGAGGTTCTGCGCTAGTGCCGTGGTGAAGGAGCCGACCCCGTAGATCACGCAGCCGATCGCGAAAGCACGCTTGCGTCCGATCAGCGAGCCGACCTTGCCGCCAGTGATCATCAGCATCGCCATGACGAGTGTGTACAGCGTGATCGCCGTCTGAATCCCGGTGATGGTCGTGCCGACATCCTCGGCCACGGTCGCGATCGACACGTTCATCACCGAGCTGTCGAGCGTCATCACGAATTGGCCGGCACCCAGCGTGAGGAGGATCAGTCCGGTCTTGGGCTTGATCCCAACATCCGTCACACGCGGGATGGTATCTATGTCGACTGAGGTAACAGCGTGCCCTCGCCGCGGGGCGTCTGCCGCCAACCCGTCGCGAACCGTAGGTACAGCGACGGGACCACGAACAGGTTGAGAACCGTCGAGGTGGCCAGGCCGCCCAGGATGACCACGGCCAGCGGGTGCTCGATCTCGTGTCCGGGGATCTGACCGGCGACGACGAGAGGAACCAGGGCGAGCCCCGTCGCCAAGGAGGTCATCAGGATCGGCGACAGCCGCTCGCGGGCCCCCCGGAGCACCAGCTCGGGCCCGAACGGCACGCCGTCGACGTGCTCGAGATGCTGAAAATGGTTGATCATCAGGATGCCGTTGCGGGCGGCGATCCCGAAGACCGTGAAGAAGCCGACCAGTGAGCCAAGCGAGATGATGCCGCCGCTGGCGAAGGCGGCCAGGACGCCACCGACCAAGGCGATCGGCAATGTCAGGAATGACAGGGTGGCCAGCCGGAAGCTGCCGAAGGCGGCCTGAAGGAGCAGGAAGATCGCGATCGCTGCGATGGCGCCAAAGGTCAGCAGACGTTGCTGGGCGGCCTGTCGCTCGGCGTGCTCGCCGAGCACCTCAGCGTGTACGCCGAGGGGGAATTGGACACGCTGCAGGCCGTCCTGAATGTCGCTCACGATCGCACCCAGGTCCCCCCCGTCGCCCACGTTCGCCCCCACGTCGATACGCCGAGAGCCCTGGTCGCGCTCGATCTGGTTCGGTGTCGGCGCGACGCGTACGTCCGCGACCTCCTCCAGCAGCACCCGGTCGCCGGCCGGCGTGTCGATCGGCAGTTGTTGGATGCTGGTCAGGCTGTTTCGGGTCTCCGGCGTACTCCACACCTGCACGTCGTAGGCCTTTCCGCCCCGGAACATGTCGCCGACCTCTTCACCGGCCACGAGAACGCCCGCAGCTCGGCGCACATCTCCGGGCTTGAGCCCGTGACGTTCGGCCGCAGCAAGGTCCACCCGCACCTCGATCTGGGGAACGTCCACGGCCAGATCCACGTGCTCCTCGACGAGGCCGTCGACCTCGGACAGCACCTGCTGAACCTCTTGGGCCTTCTGCCGGAGGGTGTTCAGGTCCTCGCCGTAGAGGCGAACCACCACGGCCTCGCTGGCACCGGTCAGCACCTCCCTGATCCGCTCTTTCAGGTACGTCTGCACGTCCCGGTAGACCCCCGGATACCCGTCGACCACCTCCTGAATGGACGCCAGCGTCTTGTCGTAGTCGACCTCCTGGTCCACGCTGATCCAGTTCTCACCGAAGTTGACGCCGACCACCTCGTCCATGAGTAGCGCCTGACCGATGTGGGCACCGAAGTTGCGGACACCGGGGATGGCACGCAGCTCCTTGCTGGATTGGATGGTGATGCGCGTCTCCTCCGGATGGGAGGCGCTGGGATCCGTGACCCAGTGCATGAGGAAGTCGCGCTCCTTGAACGACGGCAACAGCGACTGCCCCAGCAACGGCAGCGTCGCGACGCCGGCGAGGATGACGACACCGACGGTGGCGTAGGCGTGGCGCGGCCGGCCGACGACCCGGGCCAGAGACGCCTCGTAGCCCCGCTGCAGCCGTCGCACCAGTGCCGACTCTCGCCGCTCGATCACGGAGTTCCGCAGCATGATCAAGGTGAGAGCAGGCGTCACCGTCAGCGCGACCACGAGGGAAGCCAGCGTCGCCAGCGTGTAGGACAGCGCCAGCGGCTTGAAGAACGCTCCCGTCAGGCCCGAGAGGAAGAAGACCGGGAGCGCAGACGCCACGATGATCAAGGTCGCGTAGATGATGGGTCCCCGAACCTCAAGGGACGCCTCGAGGATGACCGCCGCTGTTGAGCTGCCGCTGCGCTCTCGCCGATGTTGGCGCAGCCGCCGCACGATGTTCTCGACGTCGATGATCGCGTCGTCGACGATGACGCCAAGGGCGATCACCAACCCCGCGAGCACCATCGTGTTCACCGTCGTCCCGCGCCAATGGAGCACGAGGGCCGCCGCCATCAGTGCCAACGGAATCGTCACGAGGCTGATCAGGGCGACCCGCCACTCGAACAGGAAGACGACGATGATGATCACTACGAGCAGGAAGCCGAGCAGCATCGCCCTGCCCAGGTTGTCGATGGACATCTCCACGAACGTGGCCGGCCGGAAGATGGTGGTGTCGACGTCGATGCCCGACAGGCCCGGGGCCAGTTCGGCCATGGCCTGCTCGACGCCGCGGGTGACGTCGAGGGTGTTGCCCCAAGGAAGTTTCTCGACGATGAGCATGAGCCCCGGGCCCTCGTTGATGACCGCGTCGCCGATGAGCGGCTGGTGATCCTCGACCACATTGGCGACGTCCTGCAGGCGAACCGTTGTTCCGTCCTTCTCGGCGACGGCCACCTGAGCCAGCTCGGCGGGCGTGGTGATGGGTTGGACGTGACGTATGCCCAGCCGCTGGTTGGGGGTTTCAACGAATCCCCCGGTGCCGATCAGCGATCCAGTCGAGAACTGGAGCAGGCCCGCGTCCAGCGCCTGAGAGGTTGCCGTCATGACCTGTTCCATCGAGACGTCGTGCGCCTCGAGGCGTTCGGGCTCGGTCTGCACCTGGAGCATCTGCAGCCGCTCGCCCCAGATGGCGACGTTTGCCACGCCCGGAACGCGGAGCAGACGCTCTCTGATCGTCCAGTAGGAGATCATCGACATCTCGATCAACGATCGTTCCGTCGACGACAGACCGATCTTCATGACCCGGCTCGTGGCCGATAGCGGCTGGATCATGAATGGGGGACTGGCCCAGGTCGGAAGCTGTGACGTGACCGCGTCGGTGCGCTCCTGGACCAGCCGCCGCGACTTGAGCAGGTCGGTACCCGGCTCGAAGATGAGCTGGATCGACGAGAGCTGGGGCACCGACTTCGATCGGATCTCATCGAGGCCCTCTACGCCCTGCATCGCCTGCTCGAGTGGGACCGTCACCAGGGACTCGACCTCACCGGCGGACAGCCCGAGTGACGGAGTCTGGATCTCTACGCGGGGTGGGGCGAACTCCGGAAAGACGTCTACCGGCATGTCGCGGATCTGGGCGAGCCCGAAGTACATCATCGTTGCGGCGATCGCGACCACGATGAACCGCAGCTTCAAGCTCGATCCCACGATCCAGCGCATCACGTGCAACGCCCCCGACCGGTCAGTGGTCGACGCCGACCTCGGCGCCGAAGAGCTCTGTTGCGCCGACGATGACAACCTGTGTGCCGATGTCCGGACCGGCGGACAGAACGGCCTGTTGGCCGTCGATGTAGTCCACCGTGATTGCGTGCCGGACGAACACGAGAGGCTGCGGGTTGGTGTACGCCCAGGTGTCGCCCGCCCGGTCGTAGAGGACCGCGGCGTACGGCACGACGCGCCGCTGAACCAGGGCGCCGTCGCCGGTCGCAGTGGCTGCCACCATCGCCTCGTCGACCGGAGCCGTCTGGATGTCCAGTCGTTCGGCTGCCTGATCCGTCAGGGTGAGCCGTGCCAGCTCCGAGCCCTCCACCGACTCGATCGTGACGGATTCGGCGCGAGAGGCCGTCTCCTCCGGGGTGCCTGCGCACGCCGAGAGGGCAAGGGCGGCCATCGACACGCCGACGACCCAGTGCCCGATGCGTTGCCTTGTCTGCTCACGGTGCTGCATCGAGGTTACCCCTCAGCGTGACGAGCTGCTCTTCCCGTTCGGGTCGATGCGGAACTGCCGAGAGGAACGGATCCGCTACGTCCGGTTCCGGTGTCGACGCGAACCGCAGGTACAGCGTCGGTAGGACGAACAGAGTGAAGAAGGCAGACGTCACGAGCCCGCCCAGCACGACGATGGCCACCGGCCGGATCACCTCGAGGCCTGGCTCGTTCCCGAGTACGACCAGCGGCACCAGCATCAGCGCCGTCCCCACGGCGGTCAGGAGGATGGGCGCGAACCGCTCCTCGGTTCCGCGCACGACCACGTCGTGACGAGAGGCGTCGGGCTCGCCGAGCTCGGCCTCCCGATACTGCCGAACCAGCAAGATGCCGTGTCGCACCGTGACTCCCAGCACGGTCAGGAAGCCGAGCATTGCGGCAAGCGTGAAGGTCCGTGCGCCGGCCAGCGCCGCCAGCGCTCCACCAGCCAATGCTGCCGGCAGGGTGAGGAGAATCATCAGCGCCAACCGCCAGCTGCGAAACGCCGCCTGGAGCAGGAGCAGGATTCCGATCGCTGCGGCGATGGCATACCCGAACGTGCGCTGAGCAGCGTTTCGTTCCTCCGTCAGCTGCCCCAACAACTCCGCGTGATATTCGAGCGGGAACTGGACGTTCCTGATGGCACGGTCGACCTCGGCCATCACATCTCCCGCGTTTCGTCCGCTCACGTTGAACGCCACGTCCACGACACGCGCCACCGAGTCGCGACGGATGACCGTGGGCGCGGAGACGATTCGTACATCGGCGACGTCCCCCAGGCGCACATGACCGCCGGACGGTGTGTCGACGAGCAGCTCAGGGATGTCGGTCACGCTCTGCCGGATCTCCGGTACCCCCCACACGACGACGTCGAAGACCTTCTGCTCCTCGAAGAGGTTTCCGACTGCCACGCCGGACAACAGCGTGGCCGCCGCGCGACGGACGTCGCCGGGTTTGATGCCGTGGCGCTGCGCCGCCGCCAGGTCGACTTCGACCTCAACCGTTGGCTCCTCCACGCTCAGATCCACGGTGGGGTCGGCGACGCCGGCAATCCCGCTGATGGCCTCGCGCAGCTCTTCGGCCTTCGCGCGCAGGATGGGCAGGTCCTGGCCGAACACACGCACCACGAGGTCCTCATCCACACCAGTCCGAACCTCTCGAACGCGCTGCTCCGGGTAGAGCTCGACATCGCCGGCAAGACCGGGGTACCCGCCGACCACGTCGCGTACCGAAGCCACCGTCCGGTCGTAGTCGGCGTCCGGCCGAATGGTGATCCAGAGCTCACTGGAGTTGACACCGACCACTTCGTCGGACGTGATCGCCCTGCCCACGTGGGCGCTGACGTCCTGGACACCGGAGACGTCGCGCAGCTCGTTGCTCGCCAGGGCCACGATCCGTGACATCTCGGGATGCGATGTGCCGGGCGCGCCGTCCCACTCGATCACCAGCTGCCGTTCACGCAGCGGGGGGAGCAGTTGCGGTGTACGCAGAAGCGGCAGCGTCGCGAGGCCCGCCAACACGAGCGCAGCGACGGCAACGTAGGCCCATCGAGAGTTGTGTACGACCGAGGTCAGGGCCCGGTCGTACCGCGGCTGCAGCCAGCGGACGATGGGCGACTCCGCACGATTCCGCCGCCCGCCGGAAAGCACAATCAGCCCCAGTGCGGGTGTCACGGTCAGCGCCACGACCATCGAGGCGAACACCGCCAACGCGTACGAGAGCACGAGTGGCCGCGTGAACGATCCGGTCAACCCTGCGAGCAGCGCCACCGGAACGGCCGCGACCAGGATGATCAACGTTGCGAAGAGCGCCGAACCGCGCATCTCGAGCGCGGCTTCCAGCACGGCGCCGGCGGCCGACCGGGCGGCGCCCTCGTCTTCGCGTTGTTGTCGGTGTTCCCGCAGGCGTCGTTGCATGTTGTCGACGTCGAGGACGGCGTCGCCGACGAGCGCACCGATCGCAACGACCAGGCCGGCCACGACCATCGCGTTGATCGTGGCACCCCGTAGGTACAACACGACCCCGGCCGCAGCCAGGGACAGCGGAATGGTGACGATGCTGATGACGGCCGCTCGCCAGTCAAAGAGGAAGACGATGAGCGCCACGAGCAACAGGAAGAGGCCGATCAGCAGCGCTAAACCGAGGTTGCCGATCGCACTGTCGAGGTAGCCGGCCGGCCGGTAGACCGTCGTGTCCATCTGCACGCCCGGCAGCCCCGGGGCGAGAGCCGCGATCGCGCCGTCCAGGTCCTCGGTGACCTGCTGAGTGCTGGTCCCGGGGAACCTCTCGATGACCAGCATGAGGCTCGCGCCGTCCGTGCCGACCGCGTCTCCGATCAGCGGCTGGTGGTCCTCCACGACCTCGGCGATGTCGCCCAGGCGGAGAATCCTGTCCTCGGTGCCCTCGATGGTGACCTGCGAGAGGTCCTCGGCGGTCACGATCGGGGAGATGTGCTGCACAGTCAGGCGTTGGTTCGGCGTATCGATGAACCCGCCGGACCCTGGCGTCGACGCCTCGACGAAGCTGAGCGGCGACACCCACAGCGCGTTCCCCGTCGACTCCATGACCTGTACGAGCGACACGCCGTTGTCCTCGAGCCGCTGTGGGTCCACCCGAACCTGAAGCTGACGTTCTCGCTGGCCCCAGACGGAGACATTCGCCACGCCGGGCACACCCATCAGGCGCGGCTTGATCTTCCACCGGGCCAGCACCGATTGCTCGATCAGGGACAGGCTCTGCGAGGAGAGCCCCACCATCATGACCCGGCCGGCGGAGGCTACCGGCTCGATCATCACCGGCGGTGTCGACACCTGTGGCAGGGCGTGCGCCTGGGTCAACCGTTCCGCCACCACTTGCCGTGCCTTCAGCACATCCGTACCAGTTTCGAAGATCATCTCGATCGACGACAGGCCGGGGATCGACTCCGAGCGGATCTCGTCGAGGAACGCCACCCCGTTGAGCAGGTCCGCCTCGAGCGGAACAGTGATCAACTGCTCGACCTCCGCGGCCGACAGTCCGAGCGCCTCGGTCTGCACCTCCACGTGCGGGGGCGTGAACTCTGGATGGGCCTCCACCGGGATGTTGGGCAGCCGAACGATGCCGAAGCCCATCAATGCCGCAGCAACCGCCACCACGAGCAGCCGGAACCGCAGGCTCGACTCGATGATCCAACGCATCGTCCCCACCCCCGTTGGCAACGCCCGACCCGTGCGGGAACGCTGGCGCTCTCACCGCAGGGCTCCGTGATG
>DATHII010000014.1:0-17864 GCA_035316885.1 Jiangellaceae bacterium
GGCCCGATCTCGTCGACGTCGAGCTCGACGACCGTGCGCTTCTCGCCCTCGCGGGTCTCGTACGACCGCTGCTTCAGCCGGCCGGTGACGACGACCCGAGCGCCGCGCTGCAACGACTCGGCGACGTTCTCGGCCGCCTGCCGCCATACTGAGCAGGACAGGAACAGCGGATCGCCGTCCTTCCACTCGTTGGTCTGCCGGTCGAAGGTACGTGGTGTCGAGGCGACACGGAAGTTCGCCACTGCCGCACCGCTGGGGGTGAAGCGCAGCTCCGGGTCGTCGGTCAGGTTGCCGACGACGGTGATGACGGTCTCGCCTGCCATAGGTGGTCCCTCCCGAAGGGGCTGGATGCGAGCCTGGAGATCAGTGGGCGTCCGGACGGACGACCTTGGTACGCAGGATGGACTCGTTGAGTCCGAGCTGGCGGTCAAGCTCTTGGACTGCAGCTGGCTCGCAGGTGAGATCGAGGACGGCGTAGATACCCTCACTCTTCTTGTCGATCTCGTACGCGAGCTTGCGGCGGCCCCAGATGTCGACCTTCTCGACGGTGCCGCCGGACTGGCGGATGACGCCGAGGAACGTGTCGAGACTGGGAGCGACGGTGCGCTCCTCGAGCTCGGGGTCGAGGATCACCATCACCTCGTAATGACGCATTGCCGATCACCTCCTGTGGTCTTCGCGGCCACGGTCTCTCCGTGGCAGGAGGGCTGTGCGTCGCGCGGCCCGGCGTACGGTCTTCCCGTACCGGCCGGGCCGAGAAGCCAGGATACCAGCGCCGCGACACCCCTCATGCCACTGTCCACAGCCGCTGGTTCTGATCACAGCTACGTGAGGGTTCGGACCACGCCTCATGGCACGACTTTACGAACTCGCCTACCTGCTCGGGGAACGGCGGCTGGCCCGGATGGTGTCCTGGGGACTGCCGGCCGGACGGAGGGCGAGGAACATCGGGAGCGTGTCGGCATGATCGGCTTGCCGGTGCTGCCGCTTATCGACAGGCTGGCGAGCTATGAACGTGGCGATCACCCGCGAGAACGTGCTGGCTGCACTGACCCTGGCCTTCGGCGCTGTGTCGACGGTGTGCGCGTTCGTCCCGTCCTGGCACGTGCCCGGTTCGTGGACTGGGTTGGCCGGGATGGCGCTGGGTGCGGTCGCGCAGATGATGTCCACGTCGACCGCGCAGCGGTGGGTGATCGTTCCCGGCTGGGTCCTGGCCTTCATCGGCCTCGCCATCGGCTTTTCCAACGGCGGCCTCACATAACGTCAGCCGTGCTTGCGCAGGTACTCGCCGAAGTGGGGGACGGTGAACGCGATCGTTCCCCGTTCGGCCGAGTACACCAGGCCTTTCTTGATCAGCGAGTCGCGTGCGGGGGACAACGACGACGGCTTGCGGCCCAGGTGGTTCGCGACGTCACCGGTCGGGACCGCGCTGTCGCTCACCTCCGACAGGGACGCCATCGCCCGCAGGTAGTCACGTTCGGCCGGGGTGGCGCGTTCGTACCTCGATCCGAAGAAGCCCACCGCGAGCTCCGCCTCCGCCTCCGGCGAGGCCACGAGCACGTCGCGGGCCGTGACCGGACTGTTGGGGGCGTTGTCCCAGGTGCCCTTCCCGTAGGCCTGGACGAAGTAGGGGTAGCCGTCGGTCGCCGCGTAGAGCGCGTCCAGCGCCGCAGGATCGAAGGCCACCCCTTCATCGGCAGCGGGAGCGACCAGCGCCTGATCTGCGGCGGACCGGTCGAGTCGGTCGATGCGGACATAGCGGAACAGCCGCTCTGAGTACGACTTCGACGCCGACAGCACGGCCGGCAGGTGCGGCAGACCTGCACCCACGACGACGAGCGGCAGCCCCTGCTGGGACAGCTCGTGGCATGCCGCGCACAGCGCGGAGACGTCGGGCTCGGGGATGTCCTGCATCTCGTCGACGAAGACGGCGATCCCGACGCCGACGTCGCGGGCGACGCCGGCTGCGTCGACGAGCAGTTCGACCAGGTCGACCTCGATGTCGCCGGTGTCGGCGCGGCCGGAGCTCGCGGGCACGTCGATGCCCGGCTGCCACCGCTCCCGGAGCCGGGCGCCGTCGGGAGCGGATCGCAGGGCGAAGGCCTTCAGCACCCCGAGGAAGGCGTCGACCCGGGTTGGATCCCGGTGCCGTGGGGTCAGTTCGCGCACGGCCATATGCAGAGCGCCGGCCAGCGGGCGCCGAAGCGACTGGTCGGGACGGGCCTCGATCTTCCCGGTGCCCCACAATCGTCCGATCGCCTGCGACCGCAGCGCGTTGAGCAGCACGGTCTTGCCGACGCCGCGCAGTCCGGTGAGGACGAGGCTGCGCTCGGGCCGCCCTCGGGCCACCCGCTCGAGCACGACGTCGAACTGCCGAAGCTCCCGGTCGCGTCCGGCCAGCTCTGGTGGCCGCTGGCCGGCGCCTGGCGCATACGGGTTGCGTACCGGATCCACGATCGCACCCTATGGGCCTGTCTAGCGGAATCCGTAGATCCGGCTAGACAGCGCGAGACGGCGTGTCGCGCTCCCGGCTCACCGCCCACCTCCCATGATCATGGGAGCGGGCGGAGGGAACCGGTGAGGCGGTCCCGGCGTCAAAGGGTTGTGCGGACGGCAACCACGACAACGTGGCCCGTCCGGCTCGTCGCGCAGGTGGGATTGGCCGTGGCGCTGGCGTCGGCACTTGCCGGATGCGGCGGCGACGACGGGGAGGCGACCGTCGTGACGACGACGCCCGCGGCGTCGCCGGACCAGCCACAGACGTCACTGACCATCGCCGTGAGCTACGGCGAAGCTGCGCAACCCAACGAGTGGACGCTGACCTGCGACCCGACCGGTGGAACCCATCCGGACGCGGCCGCGGCATGCGGAGCACTTGCCGAACTCGACCCGCAGATTCTGGAACCGGTTGCCGCCGACCAGATGTGCACCCAAATCTACGGCGGGCCCGAGGTGGCGACGGTGCGGGGCACGTGGCAGGGCGAACCGGTGGACGCGTTGTTCTCCCGGCAGAACGGGTGCGAGATCGCGCGCTGGGACGCCGTGGTCGATCTGTTGGAGTGACGGAAGCGTTCGCCAGCGGCAGGCGCACAGCCGGCTCCGCGGTCAGGATGACTCCGTGCTACGACAGACCGTCGATGCGGGCCACCTCGGCCGCCGTCAGCGAGAAGTCGAAAACGTCGAAGTTGGCCGCGATGCGCTCCCGGCGGACCGACTTCGGGATCACCACGAACTCGTGCTCGATGTGCCACCGAAGGACGACCTGCGCGGCGGAGACGCCGTGTGCCGAGGCGATCTCGACGAGGACGGAATCGCGGAGATTGCTGGCCCGGAAGGGGCTGTACCCCTCCAGGACGACGCCGCGGGTGCGCAGTTCCTCAACGCGCCGAGGGTCGTACAGGTGCGGCGACCACCTGATCTGGTTGGCCGCCGGCATAACACCCGTGGCGGCGGCAATGTCGTCGATCTGTTCCGTGCTGTAGTTGCTTACGCCGATGGCACGGGCGGATCCCTTGCCGAGCGCATCGACGAGGGTCCGCCAGGTTTCCACGGACGCACGGCCCCGAGGTGGCCAGTGGATCAGCCACAGATCGAGGTAGTCGGTGCCCAACCCGGCCAGGCTGGCCGCCAGGACCTCGCTCTCGCGCCCGACGTCGTCGGGGTGCAGTTTCGTGGTGAGGAACACGTCCTCACGGGCCACCCCGCTGTCGCGCAACGCCCGGCCCACCTCGGCCTCGTTGCGGTAGAGCGTGGCGGTGTCGATGTGCCGGTAGCCGACATCGAGCGCGATGCGCACGGCGTCGTAGGCCTCGCGGCCGTAGATCTGCCAGGTTCCGAACCCGAGGAGCGGCATCGAGCCGTCGTCGGCCAGGGTCACCGTGTCGTCAGTCATCACTTCAGCAATCTGGAGAGTCGTCGGTCGGCCAGGAGCTTCCCGCCGGTCTGACAGGTCGGGCAGTACTGCAGGCTCGAGTCGGCGAACGACACCTCGCGCACAGTGTCGCCGCAGACGGGACAGGCTTCGCCGGTGCGCCCGTGCACCCGCATCCCCGAACGCTTGGAGTCCTTGACGTCCCGGGCGGCAAGCCCTTCGGAGCGCTTCACGGCGTCGCGCAGGGTGCCGATTATGGCGTCGTAGAGCGTCGCGACCTCGTCGTCGGTGAGTGTGGCCGACGGGTGGAACGGCGAGAGGCGAGCCACATGGAGCACTTCGTCGGAGTAGGCGTTGCCGATGCCGGCGACCACCGACTGGTCCCGCAGCACGCCCTTGACTTGGGACCGGCCCGCGTCGTCGAGGATCGTTTGCAGCCGTTTCAGGGTGAACTCGTCAGCCAGCGGATCGATGCCGAGCCGCGCGATGCCCGGCACATCGGCGGGGTCGTGCACGAGGTAGACGGCCAAGCGCTTCCGGGTTCCGGCTTCGGTCAGGTCGAAGCCACTGCCGCTGGCGAGGTGCACGCGCAGGGCGATCGGACCCCGCCCTGGCTTCAGCGGAGAGGGCGAGAGCCTGTCGCTCCAGCGCAGCCATCCGCCCCGGGCCAGGTGCGTGACGAAGTGCAGTCCGTCGCAGTCGAGGTCGAGGAACTTGCCGTGCCGCGCCACCCCCGTGATCGTCAAACCGCCGAGAGCCGTCATAGGTGGGTCGTACGTCTTCAGCACGCTGATCGTCGACACGTCGACGCGCGCGACCACCTGGCCCACCGCCTGCTCACGGAGAAACCCGGCCAGAGCCTCGACCTCGGGTAGTTCCGGCACCTGTCCAGTCTGTCCCGCAGGTGTGTCACCCGCCAAACCTCGCGTTGAAGGCGGCGGGCAGGGGGAGCGTCAGGGCTGACCGCAATCGGGCCAGGTACTCGACGCGCGGCACGTCCACCACGCCCAGGGTCCGCAGATGCGGGGTCGCCCACTGCACGTCGACCAGTCGGCCCGCCAGGCCGTCGGCGGACACCAGGCCGGCCAACGCGACGAGAGCCACCTTCGAGGCGTCGCGCCCCCATGGTGCCCGGGCATGAAACATCGACTCGCCGGCGAAGAGGCCGCCGACGGCGACGCCGTACAACCCTCCGGCGAGCCGGTGGTCCTGCGTCCAGGCCTCGACGGAGTGCGCCCACCCGAGCCGGTGCAGGTCGACGTAGGCGTCCGCGACGGCGGGCGTGATCCAAGCTCCCGGACGCCCGGGGTCGGCGCAGGCCTCGACGACACCGGTGAAGGCCGTGTCGACCCGGATCTCGAACCGGCGGCGGGCCCGACGCAGTGAGTGCGACACCCGCACTCCGGTGAGTGGGAGCACGCCGCGTGGATCGGGCGACCACCAGGCCAACTCGGGGTCGCCGAGGCGGCGATCGGGTACCGGCATGGGGAACAGGCCGGCGCGGTACGCGGCCAGCAGCGTGCCCGGCTCGAGGTCCGCGCCGAAACCCACGAGCCCGTCGTCATCAGCCTGTCCGGCCGGTGGCAGCGCCCAGCGCGTCGGAACTGGCTCGACCGGCGGCACGATCCCAGGCTAGGTGGTCGTAGGGTCAGAGCATGAGCTTCCGGCGGACGGTGACAAACATGGCGGGTAGTGCTGCGGCACGCCGGGCCGCTCCCGCGGTCGCATCCCGTGGCGTACGGCAGTTCCTGTCCAAGGCGGTCGACGGGTTCCCCGGCTTCCCGGGGGCGCGCGAGATCGCGCGAAAGCATCTCGCCCGCACCCACGACGTCGACGCCGCAGTCAAGGCCGTCATCGACCAGCACGTCCGCCTCGCCGGCGCCCAAGGCTTCGTCACCAACCTCGGCGGCGTCGTCACGCTGGCAATCTCGATCCCGACCAACCTCGTCGGTCTGGCCATCCTGCACGTCCGCATGGTCGCCGCGATCGCGCACCTGCGCGGCTACGAGATCTCCGCGCCGCAGGTGCGCGCGGCTGCTTTGATGACTCTTCTCGGCGAAGACGGCGTCCGGGATGCCATCAAGGACAGGGACCTCGACAGCCATCCTCACGACTTCGCAGTCGGAGCCGGCGACATCGACCCCGCCACGCTCGACAAGATCACGGCGCAGGTCACGCAGGCCCTCGTCACGCGGATTGGGGGCAAGAACGCGACGTTGACCATCACCAGGCGGGTGCCGATCATCGGCGGCGCCATCAGCGCCGGCGTCGACGCCTTGGCCACCCACAGCGTCGGTCGCTACGCCGACAAGGAGTTCCCTCCGCACATCATGATCGAGCGCGCCTGACGCCGAGCCCGGAGATGCAGACGACGGGCTGGCAGTTCTGGATCGACCGCGGTGGCACGTTTACCGACGTGGTCGCTCGACGGCCGGACGGCTCGCTCGTCACCCACAAGCTGCTCTCGGAGGACCCGGCGCGCTATCCCGACGCCGCCATCGCGGGGATCCACGCCCTGCTGAACGCCGCCGGGCAGGGCGGTGTCGACCAGATCGGCGTCGTCCGGATGGGGACGACCGTGGCCACGAACGCGCTGCTCGAACGGCGGGGGGAGCGCACGGTGCTGGTCGTCACGCGTGGGTTCGGCGACGCGCTTCGGATCGGGTACCAGAACCGCCCGCGCATCTTCGACCGGCACATCGTGCTCACCGAGCTGCTGCACGAACGCGTCGTCGAGGTCGACGAACGGATCGCCGCCGACGGCACCGTGCTGCGCGAGCCGGATGTGAACCGGGTGCGCACGGACCTGGAGCAGGCGTACGTGGACGGGATCCGCGCCGTCGCCGTCGTGTTCATGCACAGCCACCTGCACCCTGCGCACGAACAGGCGATCGCAGCGATGGCGAAGGAGATCGGCTTCGCTCAGGTCTCGCTGTCCAGCGAGGTCAGCCCGCTGATGCGCCTGGTCAAGCGCGGTGACACGACCGTCGTCGACGCCTACCTCTCGCCGATCCTGCGCCGCTACGTCCGTCGGGTCGCGCACGAGTTGCACAACGTCGCGCTGATGTTCATGCAGTCCAACGGCGGGCTGGCCGAGGCCGGCCAGTTCCGGGGCAAGGACGCGATCCTGTCCGGGCCGGCCGGTGGCATCGTCGGGATGGCTCGCATGTCGGCGATCGCCGGCTTCGACAAGGTGATCGGCTTCGACATGGGCGGGACGTCTACCGACGTCTCGCACTACGCCGGTGAGTATGAGCGGGTCTTCGACTCCACCGTCGCAGGCATCCGGCTTCGGGCGCCGATGCTCGCCATCCACACGGTGGCGGCGGGGGGTGGTTCGATCCTGCACTTCGACGGCAGCCGGTACCGGGTCGGCCCGGATTCAGCGGGCGCCGATCCGGGGCCCGCATGCTACCGCCGGGGCGGACCGCTCACCGTCACCGACGCCAACGTTCTGCTCGGGAGGATCCAGCCGGCGCACTTCCCGCACGTCTTCGGCCCCGGCGGCGACGAGCCGCTCGACACCGCCGCCGTCCGGCAGCACTTCCGCGTGCTCGCAGCCGACATCACCGCCGCGACGGGTGCGGACCGCTCCGCGGAGCAGGTGGCCGAGGGGTTCCTGCAGGTCGCGGTCGCCAACATGGCCAGCGCGGTCAAGAAGATCTCCGTCCAGAAGGGTCACGACGTCACGCAGTACGTGCTGACGACATTCGGCGGTGCGGGCGGACAGCACGCCTGCGCGGTGGCCGACTCCTTGGGCGTCCGTACGGTCCTGGTCCCGCCGATGGCCGGCGTTCTCTCCGCGCTCGGCATCGGGCTGGCGGACACCACGGCGATGCGCGAGCAGTCCGTCGAATGCCCTCTGGGCCCGGCTGCGACGGCGCGCCTGGACGACGTGGCCGCGGATCTCGAGCACAGCGTCCGCACGGAGCTTGCCGCCCCGGTCGGCGCCGGCGGGAAGGTCAGGGTGCTCCGGCGGGCGTTGCTGCGCTACGACGGCACCGACACCACAGTCCAGGTCCGGCTGGCCGCACCGGAGGAGATGACCGCCGAGTTCGAGGCCGCATACCGCCGCACGTACTCGTTCCTGATGGACCGTCCCCTCGTCGTCGAGGCGCTGTCCGTGGAGGCGGTACGACCGACGCAGCAGCCGGACCTTGTCACGCTGGCCGACGCCGACGGCCCACCACCGGACCCGGATGCCGGGGTGCGCTTCTTCGCCGGCGGGGAGTGGGGCGCGGTCAAGCTCTATCGGCGTGAGCGGTTACGCGCCGGTGACACGATCGACGGGCCGGTCATCATCGCGGAGAACGACGCCACCACCATGGTCGACGACGGCTGGCGGGCGACGGCGACCACACACGGGCACCTCCTCGTCGAGCGGGTCCGGTCGCGGGCCGGCGCGACCGACGTCGGCACCGACGTCGACCCGGTGCTCCTGGAGATCTTCAACAATCTGTTCATGTCGATCGCCGAGCAGATGGGGGCACGGCTCGAGTCCACTGCGCAATCGGTCAACATCAAGGAGCGGCTGGACTTCTCCTGCGCGCTGTTCGACCCCGAGGGCAGCCTCATCGCCAACGCTCCGCACATGCCCGTGCACCTGGGCTCGATGGGTACCACGGTCACGGAGGTCATCCGGCGTAATGCCGCGACCATGCGGCCCGGCCATGTCTACGCAGTCAACGACCCCTACCACGGCGGAACCCACCTGCCGGACGTCACGGTCGTCACCCCCGTCTACGACGACGGCAGAAAGGAGGTGCTCTTCTATGTCGCCTCGCGGGGGCATCACGCGGAGATCGGCGGCCTGACGCCGGGCTCCATGCCGGCGTTCAGCCGTGATGTGCACCAGGAGGGCGTGCTGTTCGACAACTGGCTGCTCGTCGCGGACGGGCGGTTCCGCGAAGCGGAGACGCTGCAGTTGCTCACGCACGCGCCGTTCCCGTCGCGCAACCCGGCGACCAACCTTGCCGATCTGCGCGCCCAGATCGCCGCCAACGAGAAGGGCGTCGACGAGGTGCGCCGCATGATCGACCACTTCGGCCTCGACGTCGTGCAGGCCTACATGCGGCACGTGCAGGACAACGCCGAGGAGGCCGTCCGCCGCGTCGTCGACGCCCTCCGCGACGGTGAATACAGATACGAGATGGACAGCGGCGCCGAGATCAGGGTGCGGGTGACTGTCGACCGCAAGAACCGTTCGGCGACCATCGACTTCACCGGCTCGTCCCCGCAACTCGATACGAACTTCAATGCGCCCACCTCGGTCGCGACCGCCGCAGTCCTCTACGTCTTCCGCACCCTCGTCGACGACGACATCCCACTCAACGACGGGTGCCTGCGACCACTGCGGATCGTCGTCCCGGAGCCGTCGATGCTCGCGCCCGTCTATCCCGCTGCCGTCGTTGCCGGCAACGTGGAGACCTCGCAGGCCGTGACCGGCGCGCTGTACGCCGCGCTCGGCGTGCAGGCTGAGGGCTCCGGCACGATGAACAACGTGACGTTCGGCAACGACCGCCACCAGTACTACGAGACCGTCGCTTCGGGCTCCGGTGCAGGCGAGGGCTTCGACGGCGCGCCCGTCGTCCAGACCCACATGACGAACTCCCGCCTCACCGACCCGGAGGTGCTGGAGTGGCGCTTCCCGGTGCTGGTCGACTCGTTCGCGGTTCGGTCCGGCAGCGGCGGAGCTGGCCGGTGGCGTGGCGGCGACGGTGCGGTGCGTCGGCTGCGATTCCTCGAGCCGATGACGGTGAGCACCCTGTCCGGGCACCGCCGGGTGCCGCCGTACGGACTCCTCGGCGGGCAACGGGGCGCGCTGGGACGCAACCGGGTCGAGCGCGCCGACGGGTCCATCGCCGAGATGGCCGGCTGCGACTCGGTGGCGGTCGAGGCGGGTGACGTCCTCGTGATCGAGACCCCGGGCGGCGGCGGCTACGGTCCGCCTCCGGCCACGACCTGACCTCCAGCTCGCGGAGAGATGCTCGAACTGGTCCGCTCAGGCGACGACACGGTGGCCGATCGCGTGGCATTGTTAGAGGACTACTACCGGTCCCTGGGGTCCTGATGGCGGCTCACCTGACTGACCTGGCCCGGACCGTCCTGCGCCGTGGCCGGGCTCCGCATGCGCCCGACCCGTTCGAGACGCTCGGCGTCCAGCTTCGGCTCACCCGGCTCGCCGCCGAGATCCGTCGCCTCGAGCAGAACGACGGACGCTGGGCGCGTGTCCACCACCTCAGAGCCGCGCAGGCGGCGTACGACGACGTGCTGGCCGAGGCCTGCCGGTTGCTGGGTGTGCCCGTCCAGGACGCGGTTCCGCCGGTACGCCGGCTGCTGGCCGAGACCGAGCTGAGGTCACGCGGCTGGACCTGGTGACCCGCTGACGTGCGCCGGTTGGGTCGGTGTGCTCTTGCTGCCGCGGTCCCAGCCGTGCCCGGACCCGGACTTCACCTGCTCGACGCTGGTCGTGCCACTCGACCACTCGGGCGGTGCGGATGGCCAGCTGTCACTGAACGTGCTCACGGCCGACGATGCGGACGCGCCGCGGGGGGTGCTGCTCTTCCTGACAGGCGGCCCGGGGCAGCCGGGCGTTCCATCGGCTGCGCGGGTCCGGGCTGCCCTCGAGCCGGTGCTGGACGACTACCGGCTGGTCATGCTCGACCAACGGGGCACCGGCGCGAATGCGCTGCAGTGCCCGGTCCTGCAGGAGCAGGTCGGTACGACCGACTTCGACGTGCCGACGAAGGAGGCCGTGCGTGAGTGCGGTGACGCGATCGGGCCGCAACGCCGCTTCTACAGCACCAGCGACACGGTCGCCGACCTCGAGCTGCTCCGGTCGGAATCATTGACCCGGACTACACAGGCCTGCATGCTGCGGCCCGCGGCGACACGGATCCGCTCGGGGAGTTCCTCGCCGGCTTTCGTGCCGACGAGCAGGGCCGGGCACCACGGGTGGAGTTGATCGTGGTTCCCGACGCCGGGCACTCCCTGCAGACGCGTGGGCCCGACGCCGCGCGCGAGGCCGTCGTCTCGTTCCTCGAAACCGGCTGACTCAGCCTACCCGAGAGGCAGCGCCGGCGTCAGGGAGCCGCCCGCTACACCTGCTTCGAGGTCGAGAAGAAGTCGCTTGCGGCCCAGGCCACCGCCATAGCCGGTCAGCGATCCGGATGCGCCGATGACCCGGTGACACGGCACGATGACCGCAATGGGGTTGCGCCCGTTGGCCAGCCCGACGGCGCGGAACGCGCCCGGGCGGCCGATCCGTCCGGCGATCTGGCTGTAGCTGCGGACCTCGCCGTACGGGATCGCCGTCAACGCTTCCCACACCTCGAGCTGGAACGGTGTCCCGCTCGGGTGCAGCGGAAGGTCGAACTCGGTGCGGTCTCCGGCGAAGTACTCGTCGAGCTGACGGCACGCCTCGACGAACGGAGCGGCGTCCTCGACCCACTCGGCCTTCGGCCCGGCCGGTCCGTGCGCCGCACTGTCCATGTGGAGACCCGTCAGACCCTCGTCATCCGCCATCAGCATCAGCTGTCCGAGCGGACTGTCGACCGAGGTCCAGTACGTCGTCATCGGTTCTCTCCGCTTCGTCGAGTTGTCAGGCCGGACAGGTCCGTGAGCTGCAGCGCGTCGCCCGCTGGACCTGACAGGTCCGCTTGGTGGTGCGGCGCAGCGGCGAGCGCCCACAGGTGCATCTGGGCGTACGAGCGCCAGGGTCGCCATCGCTCCGCGAAGACAGCCGCAGCCCTGGCCGAAGCGGGCAGCCCGGCCCGTTCCATCCCCTGCCGGACGCCCAGGTCGGTCGCCAGGAAGACGTCGGGGTCGGACAACGCCCGCATCCGGAGGTAGCCGGCGGTCCACGGCCCGATGCCGGGCACAGCCAACAGCCCACGCTCGACCTCGTCCCGGTCGGCGCCGGGGTCCAGGCCGAGCCGCCCGTCCGCGAGCCGTGCGGTCAACTCGTGCAGCGTCGCCTGGCGTCGCGCCGGCATCGGGAACGCGCCAGGATCCGCGGCGGTAAGCGCTGCGGCGGTCGGGAACACGTGGGTCACGCCGCCGATCGGAGCGTCCAGCGGCTTGCCGTAGGCGACCACCAGCCGGCCGGCCAGCGCACGTGCTGCGGCTACCGAGATCTGCTGGCCGAGGACGGCCCGCATCGCCAACTCGTCACCGTCGACCACACCGGGCACACGACATCCCGGGTTGGCGGCCACCAGCGGGGCGAGTGCCGCGTCGGTTGTGAGCACCTCGTCCGCAGCGGCGCCGTCGGCGTCGAGGTCGAACAGGCGCCGGCATCGGGCCACCGCGGCGGCGAGGTCACGCGGATCGGCGAGCCGCAGGGTTCCCCGGAGGAATCCGTCGGCCGGCGTCAGCTCGGCCACGCCCACGCCGTGCGGGAGCACCAGACTGCGCCGGTAGGTGCGGCCGTCGACCTCCTCGATCCCGGGTACGGCCCTGGCCGCGAGGAACCCCAGCACACCGTCGAGGTCGGCGGGCCTGCGGTAGGCGAGCCTTAGCTCGATCGTGCCGGCGACCGGGTCGCGCCCTCGCCGACCAGCGCGCGACCGCCGGCGCAGGTCACTGGGTGTCGTCGCGAACACCTCACGGACCGTGTCGTTGAACTGACGGATGCTCGCAAAGCCAGCCGCGTACGCCACCTCGGTGACCGGTAGGTCGGTGGTCTCCAGCAGGATCCGTGCAGTGTGCGCGCGCTGGGCACGGGCTAGCCGCAGCGGGCCTGCGCCGACCTCCTCGACCAGCGTCCGGTGCACCTGACGTTCGCTATAGCCGAGCCGCGCCGCTAGGCCCGCGACGCCGTCGCGGTCGACGACGCCGTCCGTGACGAGCCGCATGGCGCGACCGGCGAGATCGGCCCGGATGTTCCACTCCGGAGACCCGGGCGTGACGTCGGGGCGGCACCGCCGGCAGGCCCTGAAGCCGGCCGCCTGCGCTTCGGCCGCCGAGCGGTAGAAGCGGATGTTCTCGCGCTTTGCCGGTCGCGCCGGGCAGCTTGGCCGGCAGTAGATACCGGTCGAGGTCACGCCGATGAAGAAGACCCCGTCGAAGCGCGGATCGCGGCTGCGCACGGCGCGGAAGCAGGACTCGATGTCGAGCACGGATCCACTCTGGCCTGTCGGACGAGGTCCTGACTAGCGGAAATCGGACGTCGCGGCTCGGCGCCCTCAGTGGGCGTTCTTCGCGAGCTTCCGCGCCTGCTTGAGCGACACGCCCTTCGCCTCCTCGGGAAGGCGCCAGACGTCGATGCCACCCATAAGTGAGTACGCGAGGACGCGGATCCGTGGTGCTCCCGGACGTGGTTGCCGGGTGCTGCCCCGTTCACCGTTGCCGCCCATGAATGCGAAGCCGCCGACCCGGACGTCGACCGTGTCGGGCAGGTAGATGTCCATGCCACCCATCACGGCGACGGCCACGATCGTGACGTCGTCGGCATCGATCTCGGCATGGCGGAGGTCGATGTCGTTGCCGCCCATCACGGTGACCGTCGTCAGCCGCTCGCCGACGCGCCACCGACCCGTCTTCTCCGCACTGCCCATCATCGAGAGCACCCACTTGGTGGGGGACCGTCGCCCCGTGGCGGTCTGCGGCGGGTTGGCGGGAAGATCGGCGATCAACGGGGTCAGCTCAGCCCTCGTGGTGGCGTCGTAGGCCAACCCGATCCGCTCCTCGAGCTCGGCCAGCGTGAGCCGCCCGGAGGCCGCGTTCTCGGACAGCCGTTGGACGATCAACTCGCGTTCAGCGTCGGACGCGCGGATATCCGGCGTGATCGACACGGCGGGCGGCGGGGGCGCTGGGGGCGGGCCCGCCGGCCCAGACGACGACTGCTCGGGTGGCTCGACAGTCACCTGGTCAGGCTACCCCCGGTCCCAGACGCGCCCGGCTACCGTCAGAGGTCGAGCCACCAGTCCTGGCCGACGAGGTCCTGGCTGTAGCTGTGATGGGGCCACTCACGGACCAGCCGGAATCCAGCGCGCTCGTAGACGCGCCGTGCAGCCACCAGGACGTCGTTCGTCCACAGTGTCATCGATACGTACCCGGCTCCGCGCGCGAACCGGATGCACTCGTCGACCAGCAGCGTGCCGATGCCTGCACCGCGCGCCGCCGGGTCGACGAACAGCAGCCTCAGCCGTGCCGTCGACTCGTCATCGGCGACACAGAACACCGAGCCGACCCTTCGCCCGTCGAGCACCGCGATCCAGGCGGCCTCGCGCGTCGGGTCCGCGGTGTCGGCATAGTCCGCGACGATTCGTGCCACGAGGCCCTCGAAGGTCCGGTCCCAGCCGAACTCCTGCGCATAGACGGCGCCGTGGCGCTGGACGACCCACCCGAGGTCGCCCGGCTGAAGGGGTCGGAGGACGGGCTTCGCGGGCGTGGCCGGCCGCTGTTCGAGGACGGCGCGCACGGCGTCCATCCCGTCCACCAGGCGCCGCTGTTCCCTCTCGCTCAGCGTGCTGAGCATGCCCTCCACCTGCTCGGCGGAGCGGGCGTCGAGCATCTCGAACGCCTCGCGGCCGATGACCGTCAGCAGGATCCGTTGGCGACGCGCGTCGGCATCCGAGCGGTCACGGATCACCAGGCCCGCGGTCTCGAAGCGGGTCAGGATGCGGCTCAGGTAACCCGCGTCCAACCCCAGTGACCGTCGCAGGTCGGCGGCTTCGGTCACGTCGCGCTGCGCGAGTTCGAAGACCACCCGCGCTTCGGTGAGCGAGTACGGAGACCGGAGCAGATGCTCGTCGAGCACACCGAGAGCGGCCGTGTAAGAACGGGTGAACGCCCGGACCGCCGAGATCCGGGCCGCGTCCACCGTCATCCGTGAAGCGTCGCGCAATTCATTGACTCAGTCAATGAATATCCGCAGTGTGGAATGTCGTCGTGTCATTGCGTGACCGGGTGCGACCCTGGACCGCATGCAGCTCAGCCAGTCACGCAAGCTCGCCAACGTCTGTTACGACATCCGCGGGCCGGTGCTCGAGCACGCGAAGCGTCTCGAGGACGAGGGCCACCGGATCCTCAAGCTCAATATCGGCAACCCCGCACCGTTCGGTTTCGACGCTCCCGAGGACATCCTCCAGGACGTCATCCACAACCTGCCCGCCGCGCAGGGCTACTGCGACGCCAAGGGCCTGCTTTCGGCGCGCCGGGCGGTCGTCCAGTACCACCAGGGCAAGGGGGTCGAGGACATTGACGTCGGCGACGTCTACCTGGGCAACGGCGTCTCCGAGCTGATCGTCATGGCGATGCAGGCGATGCTCGACGACGGTGACGAGGTGCTGATCCCAGCACCCGACTACCCGCTGTGGACCGCCGCAGTCAGCCTGGCCGGCGGCACACCGGTCCACTATCTGTGCGACGAGAGCGCCGACTGGTCGCCCGACCTCGACGATCTGGAGGCAAAAATCGGCCCGCGGACCAAGGCCGTGGTCGTCATCAACCCGAACAACCCGACTGGCGCCGTCTACTCGGGCGAGGTGCTCGGCGGCATCGTCGAACTGGCCCGCCAGCGGCACCTCGTCCTGCTCGCCGACGAGATCTACGACAAGATCCTCTACGACGACGCCGAGCACATCTCGACAGCGTCACTCGCACCCGACCTGCTCTGCCTGACGTTCAACGGACTGTCCAAGGCGTACCGGGTGGCCGGCTTCCGGTCCGGCTGGATGGTGGTTTCGGGCCCACGCCAGCACGCGCGCGACTACATCGAAGGCCTCGACGTGCTGGCCAACATGCGGCTGTGCGCCAACGTGCCCGCGCAGCACGCGATCCAGGCGGCGCTCGGCGGACGCCAGAGCATCAACGACCTCGTCCTACCTGGCGGCCGGCTGCACGACCAGCGCGACCGGGCCTGGAAGCTGCTGACCGACATCCCCGGCGTGAGCTGCGTCAAACCGAAGGGTGCACTCTACGTCTTCCCGCGGCTGGATCCCGACGTCTACCCCTTCCACGACGACGAGAGGTTGGTCCTCGACCTGCTGCTGCAGGAGCACCTGCTCATCGTCCAGGGCACGGGCTTCAACTGGCCCTGGCCCGACCACGTGCGCATCGTCACGTTGCCGCACGTCGACGACCTCGAGACCGCCGTCGGCCGCTTCGGGTCCTTCCTCGAGGCCTACCGGCAATGAGCAAGGTCGACAAGCGGGGACGGCTCGCGGACGACCCGTTCGAGTATCGCGTGACGAAGAACGGGCAGGTCTTCATCAGCCGCGGCGGCCGACAGGTCTCGACCATCGCCGGGGCACGTGCTGAGCGCCTCATCCGGGACCTCAAGAACGGCGACGAGCAGGCCCGACAGCTCGCTCTCGCGAAGGCCACCGGCAACTACCGGCACAGCAACGAACGCCGCTGACCTGACCGGGCCGTCAGAGCGCCCGTCCCGCCGAGTCCACACAACTGGCCAGCCCGTTCTCCCACAACCTGCCCGTTCTCACACAGCTGCCCGTTCTCCCACAGCCTGACCGTTCTCCCACAACTTGTGGCTGGTTTTACACGCATGGCCGCCGTTTGAGACGTGTACAAGCAGCCACAAGTCGGAGCAGGTAAGGAACCGGGGCGGGCTAGAAGATCTCGATCGACAACGGTGCGGGCGACCAGCCGAACGCGGTTGACGTAGCGGCGAGTGTTCCCGCCCGGTGCTCGGTCACCAGACCGGCCGCTCCCAGCGACAGCAGTGAGGTGCCGCCGAGGTAGGCCGCGCCGAGGTGCCCTACGTCGAGGGTCAGGTCGGGCTCGTCCTCGGTGGCCTCGCACCGTGCGGCTGCCTGGCTGCCCACGAGGTGCCACCGGCCTGCGTTGGCCGGCAGCATCGCGTCGGTGACCTCCAGTACCACGTCCACCGACGCGGCATACCGCCGGTCGGCCAGGGCGCGTGGCAGGTCGACGATCCGCAGCCACAGCCCGGGACCGACGGAGGCGTCGAGGCCGCTAGGGTTCGTGACGAGCTGTGCCAGCGGCTCGTCCGACGCGGCGAAGTAATACGTGACCGTGCGGGTGAGGTCGATCGAGAGCAGGAAGCGCCACAGCGCCCGGTAGGCGTCGGCGGTCGCTGCGACCACCTCGATGACGGCCACCTCGCCGTCGGGGCCGGCGTCCCCCCAGCTGCTCTTGACCCGCCAGATCGCGTAGCCGTCGATCTCGTCGCCCGAGTCGTAGAGCACCGCGCGCTGCGCGGACCTGCCGCGACGCCAGGACTTCGGATCCGCGGTGTGGTACTTCCACCACCGCTCGTCACGGCTCGACCGGCCCGGACGACCGGCCTGGGCGCGGTCGAACACCGCGCTGAGATCTCCGATCACGTCCTTGGGCACGGCCTGCCGCAGCCGGCCAGGGGATGGCGGAACGATCAACGCGGTTTCCCGGGTGGTGATCGTGTACTCCATCTGCCAGGAGGCCACGCCGTACCCGAACCGGCCGTAGATGGCGCCCTCGCTCGCCCACAGGACGGCTACCGGTTCGGTGCCGCGGTCGCGGACGGCCTCGAGTTGGGCGGTCATGATCCGGGTCAGCAGGCCCTGTCGGCGATGGGTCGACGCGACGGCGACGCCCGTGACGTGCGCAGCCGGGATGAGGGCGCCCGGCACGGTCAGGTCGCGGGTGAGGATCATGCCGGTACCGACGATCGTGGGGCCGTCACTGATCACATGCGTGCGGTCGGGCTCGCTGACCAGCCGCTGGACGTCGAGCTCGTCGTCCTCGGGATCGCGGAGGAACGCACCGGTGATGAACTCGACAAGCGCGGGCAGGTCGGCATCTGTCGCGGCACGCATCGGGAGGTCGTCGGTCACCACTCGTGTCTAGCCGACGCCGCCCGTCGCTGCCAACCCTTTACGACGACCGTCGGGCTCGCGGGCTCCGTCTACAGGTTGAGGCGGTCGCCTGCGGGGTAGACAACCACCGATTGTCCTCGCCGTCTGGATCGAGGACGACGAAACGAGAGGTTCGAGACATGGGTATCGGTAGCGGTGTCTTCCTGCTGGCG
>DATHII010000015.1:0-4564 GCA_035316885.1 Jiangellaceae bacterium
GGACGGGGTCGGCGCGGCACTGGAGACGCTGCTCGGCACCCTGCTGGACGGCGACGACCAGGCCATCGACGCGGCCCCGCTGCTGGCCACGGTCGAGGTCCCGGTCACCGTGGTCTGGGGCCGGGCCGACAAGGTGTTTGCCCCGGCCGACGCCTCGGCGCTCGGCCAGGCCAAGCTGCGGGTGGTCGACGGCGCCGGGCACATGGCCCACATGGAGAAACCCAACGAGGTCGTCGCCGCCGTGGAAGGCCGCGGCGGGACAACAGCGAGCGACGAGGAGGACGAGGGAGCTGGTGGGCAATGAAGGCGGCGAGATTCCACGCGCGTGAGGACGTCCGGATCGACGACATCCCCGAGCCCGAGACCACCGACGGCACCGTCAAGATCAAGGTCGACTGGTGCGGGATCTGCGGCACCGACCTGCACGAGTACCTCGAGGGCCCGATCTTCACCCCGGTCGCCGGGTCGCCCCATCCGCTCACCGGTGAGGTCGCCCCGGTCCAGCTCGGTCACGAGTTCGCCGGGCACATCACCGAGGTCGGCTCGGGGGTGACCGGGTTCTCCGAGGGTGACGCGGTCGCGGTCGAGCCCACCCTGTTCTGCGGCAGGTGCGCCGAGTGCCGGGCCGGGCTGACCAACCTGTGCCCGAGCCTTGGTTTCCACGGGCTGTCGGGCGGCGGGGGCGGCTACGCCGAGTTCACGGTCGTCGCGGCCTCGATGGTGCGTCCGCTCGGCTCGGTCCCGACCGACCTGGGTGCCCTGGTCGAGCCGCTTGCGGTCGGGCTGCACGCGGTCCGCAACTCCGGGGTCCGGATCGGTGAGAGCGCGGTGGTCTTCGGCGCCGGCCCGATCGGGCTGGCCACGATCACGATGCTGCGGGCGGCCGGAGTGACCAAGGTGATCAGCGTCGAGGTGGCAAAGGCCCGCAAGCAGCTCGCCGAGCAGGCCGGCGCCTCGAACGTGATCGACGGCGCCCGCGAGGACCTGGTCGAGGCGATCCGGGCCGCGGCGGGTGGGCTCGGGCCTGACGTGGCCTTCGAGTGCGCCGGCATCCCGGCGGTGCTCACCACCGCGCTGCACGCCGTCAAGCGCACCGGCACGGTCGTCAACGTCGCCATCTGGGGCGCCCCGACGCAGATCCACATGAACGACCTCGTGTTCAGCGAGGCCCACCTGACCGGGGTCATCGGCTACCTGAACAACTACCCGGCCACCATCGGGCTGCTGGCCGACAACCTGATCGACGTCGGCTTCTTCATCACCAAGCGGATCAAGCTCGACGAGCTCGTCGATGGCGGGTTCCACGAGCTGATCCAGAACAAGGACGAGCATGTGAAGGTCCTGGTCCAGCCCTGAACGACCAGGGCAGGCGGGGCCGTCCGGCGAGCGATGCCGGATCCTCCGCCGAACCCGTCGACCCGACATCACCTCAGGTTGGAGGTCCGCTTGAGGCTGAGGTCGGCCTCCGAGCGCCGGCCCTCAGACGAGTTCGGCGAGGAGGCTGGCGGCCCGGGCGGCGCCGCCGGTCTCCACCGGCCGGTAGTCGACCGGGCGGCCCATCTCGGCGGCGATGGCCTCGGCGATGGCGTCGGCGTCGGTGGTGGCGTAGTCCATCCGCCGGCCCGCCCGGTAGCGGTCCAGGCGGTGGGCGACGTGGAAGTTCTGCTCGAAGTGGTGACGCAGCGGGAAGTACAGGAACGGCCTCCGGTTCGCCGTCAGCTCCATGCACGTCGTCAGCCCGCCCTGCACCACCGCCAGGTCACAGGCGGCAAGGTGCCGGTACAGCTGGTGGACGTAGGCACACAGCTCCAGGCCCTCGTGCTGGGGGAGGGCGCCCGGATCGATCCTCGGGCCGGTGACCACCACCATCCGCAGGGCCGGAACCTGCCGCTTGGCCTCCGGAAACGCCTCGATCACCCGCCGCAGCAGGTGACCGCCGACGCCGGAGCCGCCGACGGTGACGATGCAGACCTGCTCGTCGTCTCGGTAGCCGAGCTCCTGCCGCAGCGCCTGGCGGTCGGCCAGGTCGGCCGGGTCGAAGCCGGTCACATATCCGGCGAAGGCGTAGTGCTCGCGCGTCCAGTCACCGATCAGCGGTAGCTCCGGGCCGAAGGTGTCGGGAACGATGTCGTCGGGGTTGCCGACAAAGATCGCCTGGTCGCGCACGCGCGGGAAGCGGGCGATGTGCTCGATCATCTCGGCGTTGTAGTCGGCGGTCACCAGCGCTTCGCGCTCGCCGCCGTCCGGCATCGGCAGCCACCCGACGAAGTCGGTCAGCCACACGTAGGCGGCCTGCTTGTGCTCGGGGTTCTCGTGCAGGTAGTAGTCGAGCTCCCAGGCCTCGTCACCGATCCAGAGGTCGTAGTGCTCGTCGCGCACCAGGTCGTGGAACACCATGAAGTTGGCCAGCAGGATCTCGTCCATGCGGCGGATCGCCTGGAAGCAGTGCAGGTCGTGCTCGGCCGCCTCGCTCTCGATGTGGCCCGATTCGTTGGCCAGCAGCGCGCTTGCCGGGTGGATGCGCTCACCGCGGGCCTCCAGAACGGTTGTCACCGGGTGCTGGGCCAGCCAGTCGATCTCCAGGTCGGGATGAAGCTTGCGCAGCTCGTTGGCGATCGCGACGTCTCGCTGGGCGTGGCCGAGCCCGATCGGCGAGGAGATGTAGAGGGCGCGCTTGCGGCGGGACTTGCCGCGCACCCAGCGCTTGGGCGGCGGCGCCGGCGTGACGAAGTCGCGCAGCAGCAGGTTGACCTTGACCGGGTCGCGGACATGGGGTGCGTGGCCGGAGCCCTCCAGCAGCACCAGCCGACCACCCGTGTCCTCGGCGAGGTCGATCCCGCGGGTCTCGGAGAGGATCGCGTCGCGTTCACCGTGAATGACCAGGACCGGGCAGCGGACGCGTCGCGCGAGCTCGCGTAGTTCCTCAGGTTCCAACTCAGGCGCCCGGTAGGTGAGAGCGAGCGTTTCGCCGGTCGTGTCGAGACCCCAGCCGACGGTGTCCTCGATCGGCTTGGTGGAATGCGGCTCGGTGAACATCCTCGACATGAAGAACTCGAGGTAGCCCCGGTAGTCGCGGAGCCAGTAGTGCTGGTTGTGTTTCGCCCAGCCCTCGTCGGTGTCGAGCTCGTCCTCCCATGAGTGCACCACTCGCTCGGGCAGTGGCGCTCCGCCGCCCTGGTAGCTCGGGCCGATGAACACGGCCGCCTCGACCCTCTCGGGATGGTTTGCGGCGAGCAGCAGACCTCGCTGTGCGCCCATCGAGAAGCCGACGATGATCGCGCGAGGGGTCTGGCTCGCGTCCATCACCGCCAGCGCGTCGGCCGCGAACTCACGCTCGGCGTACGCCTCCGGGTCTGCCGGCCGGTCGGAGCGGCCGTTGCCGCGCCCGTCGAAGGTGAGCACGCGGCAATGCCGCGCAAGGTAGGGGATCTGCATCTTCCAGTGCCGCGAGTGGATGATCGACCAGGTCGGCAGCAGCAGCACGGTCGGCTCGCCGGCGCCGAACACCTCGTAGTGGATCTTGACCCCGTCCCGCTCGACGTAGCCGTCACTGCGCGGCTGACACGCTCGCATCTCCCACCCTCCCCGGTGGCGGTTGCAGCTCCTCGAGCTGCCGGATCAGCACGCCGACGCGTCGCAGCGCCGAACGGACGGGGAGCATCTCCCGGTCAAAGCCGAGCAGCAGCAGCGCCTCGGAGCCGATGAACGCGGTGCCGACCAGGGTGGCCAGCTCCTCGGCGGTGAAGGGGCCCAGTGGGCCGTGGCGGCGCTCGGTCTCCCGGGCCACCTCGGCCAGCAGGGCGAACCAGCCGCCCAGCAGCTCGAGGACCGCGTCGCAGACCTCGGGGTTCGACCATCCCGCGGCGATCATCTCCTGCAGCACCCGCACATAGCCGGAGTCAAGGTCGTCGTCGAGGAAGTCGCAGGCGCGCTCGTAGCGCTGCCAAAGCGGCAGGTCCTCGGCGTACATGCTCCGCTGGCGGTCCAGGCGGCGCCGGTTCTCCTCTTCGAACAGGGCCAGGATGAGGCCCTGCTTGGAGCCGAAGTGGTAGTGGAGCTGGCTGAGCGGCACCCCGGCCCCCTCGGCGACCTTGCGGGTCGACAGGCCCGCGTAGCCGTCGGCAAGCAGCCGGCTCCGCGCCGCGTCAAGGATCAGCGTGCGGGTGTCCACCGTAGGGGCAGCGGCATCCGCCACGATCGGGCCTCCTCTCCAGACTCAAGTCCTCATTTTTTGAGGTTCGTTCGGTCGCTCGATCGGTCTTGACAAGTGTGTAGCACAAGGTAATATCTGTCAAGGTCGGTCGATCGACCGACCTGGTATCGGATCCGAACGGTTGTCCCACAGGAGCTACCTGTATGCAGAGCGCGAACCGCAGCCGTCATGATGTCGTCGTCGTGGGCGGACGAGTCGCCGGATCGGCAACTGCCATGCTGCTCGCCCGTCTCGGGCATGACGTGGTGGTCGTGGACCAGGCGTCATTCCCGAGCGACACGGTGTCCACGCATTCGATCGCGCGCAGCGGCGTGGTCCAACTCGGCCGCTGGGGTCTGCTCGACGAAGTCC
>DATHII010000016.1:0-4482 GCA_035316885.1 Jiangellaceae bacterium
GGCGCCGACACGGTAACTGTCAACGACATGTCGGGGACCGACTTCCGCCGTGCAGACGTGGACCTGTCCGCGCCCACCGGCGCCGCCGACGGCGTAGCCGACATCGTCAAGGTCAAGGGCACCGAGCAGGCCGACAACATCCATGTCAAGGATGCGGGTGCTCGCGTCGCTGTCGACGGGCTCCGGACCGAGACGGTGGTTACCGGGGGCGAGCCGATCGACCAGCTTCAGGTCAACGCGCTCGGCGGCGACGACAAGGTCACCGTCGCACCGGCCGTCTCGGCGCTCATTGGCGTAGGCATCGAACTGGGCTCCGGACAGAACTGAACCGAAACACCCACCTGATCGGGGCCTCCTCAACGGGAGGCCCCGATCGTCGTTCTCCTCTCGAGCAGCAGCTGGACGGTCACGGTTTGTCACACAGAGCGCTGCAAGCGGGCTGGAGGCACTCGAGCGCGTCCACCGCGCCGACTGTGTGCAGCTGGCCGTCGAGTCGTACGTCGAGCGGCTAACCGGATGCGCGCTGGCTGGTCTCGACTGCGCGTTGATAGCGCCCCGCGAGTTTGCGTAGCGCGTCCACCAGCTCCGGCGAGTCCACGATCTCGCAGTCCGCGTCCAACATTCCGCGATGGAGCGCCAGCATCTGCGGATGGTCTGAGCCGGGTTGGAAGACGCACCGGTCGTGGCCCAGCGACTCGACGTCCACAGGGATCGGTAGCCGACCCTGCACCCAGGTCGCGGGCGCGTGCACGATCACTCGTGCCCGGCACCGCCAGGTTGCCTCGCCGACCCCACGTGCCACCTGCGCCGCGACCTCGTGATCGGGTGGTAGTGCGCGCGGCGTGAAGCGCGGTCCGGCCCGCGTCCGCGGCTCGATGCGGTCGACCCGGAAGGTACGCCAGGCGCGCCCACCACGTCCATTACGAGGACGGCGCCCGCAACATCATGATCGCCTCCCTCCGCTACCTCGACAGCTTCGCCAAGATCGACGGGCGCTGGTACTTCGCCGAACGCACTCTCGTCCTCGATTGGAGCGAGACGCGATCCATGGCCACACCCGCGGGCCCTGCTTAGACGTCGGGTGCCGCGTCGCCGGCACCCACACCGGCCTCAGCCGCCCGCGCGATGTTGCGTGTCATTCCGCCGAAGACTGCGCCATGGAACGGCCAGATCGCCCACCAGTACAGATGTCCGAGCAGCCCATGCGGATGGAACAGCGCGCGTTGTGTGTAGATCGTAGTGTCGCCTTCGCGGCCCACGCCAATCTCGAGCCAGGCGAGGCCGGGTAACCGCATCTCGGCGCGCAATCGCAGCCGCCGTCCAGGTTCGATCTCTTCGACCCGCCAGAAGTCGAGTGACTCGCCGACATGCAGCCGTTCGGGATCGCGCCTCCCGCGGCGCAAGCCCACGCCACCGACGATCCGGTCGATGATGCCGCGCACACTCCAGGCGAGCGGGAAGGAGTACCAGCCGCGCTGGCCACCGATCCCCTCGATCACCCGCCACAAAGCCTCAGGGGCGGCCCGCACCGTCGTTTTTCGCTCGTCCGCATACATACTGCCGCCTGCCCAGTCCGGGTCGGTCGGCAACGGATCGCTTGGTGCTCCCGGGACGGCCGCGGAGGACCACCGGGTGGAGACGTTCGCTTCGCGGATTCGTTGCAGGGCCAGTTCGACGGCGCGCTCGAAGCCGATCAGGCCGTCCGGTGGGTCCGGCACGTGTCCGGCGATGCCGTGTTCATGGCACACGACCTCATGTCGTAGCGACTCCACCAGCGGCCTGGCTAGCGAGCCCGGCACCGGCGTCACCAGGCCGACCCACAGGCTGGACAGACGCGGGGTCAGTAACGGGACTGGCAGTATGACCCGGCGCGGTAGTCCGGCGACCACGGCGTACCTGCGCATCATGTCCGCGTAGGTGAGGATGTCCGGACCACCGATGTCGAAGGACCGATTCACGTCGGTGGGTAGCGACGCGCAACCGACGAGATATCGCAGCACATCTCTAATCGCGATTGGCTGAATCCGGCTGCGCACCCAGCGAGGGGTGACCATCACCGGCAGCCGCTCGGTGAGATACCGCAGCATCTCGAACGAGGCAGATCCGGAGCCGAGGATGACCGCGGCTCTGAGCACTGCGACGGGCACCGGTGAATCGAGCAAGATCTGCGCCACCTCACCACGAGAACGCAAGTGCGGTGATAGGCGCCCGTCACGCGGCGACAGGCCACCCAGGTAGACGACGCGACGCACGTTCGCGGCAGCGGCGGACGTGGCGAAAGTGAGGGCTGCCTGCCGGTCGACCTCCTCGAAGCTACGGCCGGTGCTCAGGGCATGAATGAGGTAATAGGCCACATCGACACCGTCGAGCGCCCGCCGCACTGCATCCGGATCAGTGGCGTCAGCCTCGACTATTTCCACCCGTGAGACCCACGGGTAGTCCCGCAGCCGCTTCGGCGAGCGGCTCATGCAACGCACGTCGAAGCCGGCGTCGAGGAGCTCTGGAACCAGCCGGCCGCCGATGTAACCGGTGGCGCCGGTCACCAGGCAGCGGAGCCGGCCGGGATCGTCCCTCATCACAACTCAGACGCTGGCCAGGGTGCCGGCGAAGATTTGCCAGGCAAGCGCTGATTTCGCGACCAGGCTGAGTACGACATAGCTCGTCTCACCCACCAGATAGTCCTTCCAGGGCCCGACCTGCCGGTACTGCAGCCACTGAACCACGGCGAAGGACATGAAGAAGACAAACAGTGAGATGAAGATCGCGTAGACGAATCCGGGTGCCTGGACGTCGGTGCCGATGCCAGCCAGGTATATCCCGATCGAGAGCCACGGGAAGATGCCCACCACGCAGCCGAGCCAGAAGGGCAGCAGGCTCCCACCGGGCCGCTCGTAGCGCTCTTGAACGAGACCGAAAAGGATCATCGCGGCATTCACGCCGAAGATGGCGATCAACGCTGCCGCGTCGCTGATCCCCGACAAGAGCGCGATCAGGACCGCCATGAGAGAAGCACTCAGCGAGTACTCGACCCAGCGGTAGTCGTTCCGTCCCTTCAGGAGCATGCGCTGGTACGTCGGGAAGGCCATGGGTGATGCGATCACCAGGTGAGCGATGGCCGAGATGAAGAAGAACACAGCCACGGCCCAGGCGATTCGCAGATCGAAGAGCGTGATCGTCTCCGCGGATGAGCCTGGCGGGCCGGTCAGCGGGTAGGTGACAATCGGAAGGGTGAAGCTGGTGGCCAGCACCAGGATCGCCGCTCCCTGCACAGCGTGCAGAACTCCCATAGCGATGTTGAACAGCCGGAGTCGTCCGATCCGCTGGCCGACCTCAACCTCGGTCGCGCCGGCGAACAGCGTGCTGTGCAGGGCTGCGGCGTCCATGGTCCTTACGCCTCGGCCGGCAGGAGTACGGCATCGATGACGTGGACGACGCCGTTCGAGGCGTCGATGTCGGTTTCGATCACGTTGGCCTGGTTGCCCTGGCCATCGGTGATCGCCACCGCTTCCCCGTCGAGCGCGACGGTGAACGGCGCGCTGTTGACTGTCGGCACCTCGCCCGCCTCCACGTCGGCCGCCATGACCTCAGCCGGCACGACGTGGTAGGTCAGGATCGCGGCGAGCTGGTCCTTGTTCTCTGGCTGAAGCAGCGTGTCGAGCGTTCCCTCGGGTAGCGCGGCAAACGCCGCATCGGTCGGGGCGAAGACAGTGAACGGGCCATCGCCGGAGAGCGTCTCGGCGAGCCCCGCGGCCTCGACCGCCGCGAGCAGGGTCGAGAACTCGGGATTGCCCGCGACGATCTCGGTGATCGTCTCGGAGCTTGCGGGGCTCTCGGCAGCTGGCGGCGTCGCCTCCGCGGTCGGTGGACTGGACGTGGACGACGTCGCTTCGTCGTCGTCGCCGCACGCCGCGAGGAACAGCACGGATGCCGCCGCGGTAGCGATGAGGAATGGTGCTCTGCGCATCTCGACTCCTTGGGTCGGATCACTCGTCCGGTCGCTCCGGACACCACCAGACTGCGTCGACTGGGCGTCAGAAACCATGCGTAAACCTATGCACTTTGCATTGCTTATTGGACGGAGGCCAGTTACGATCAACGCATGCCGAGACGTTCGGGCCGGGACGACCCCGACGGGATGCGCATCGCAACTGTGTCCAAACTGCTGGGTGTCCCGGTTCCCACGATCCGCTCGTGGGAGCGGCGCTACGAGTTTCCTGCGCCGCCGAGAACCGACGGCCTGCACCGCCGCTACGGCGACTTCGAGTTCGAGCAGCTGCGCGCGCTGCGCGATCTGGTGACGAAGGGGCACAGCACAAGAGATGCGGTGGCACTGGTACGGAACGCCGCAGTGGTCTGGTCCGGGGATGCGGCCCCGTCCGAGCCGGTCGTCGACGCTGCGCTGGCGCTCGACATCGGGCGACTTAGGGCTGCGCTCGATGGGTCAACCGAGCGGCTGGGCGTCGAGGAGACCATCCGCCGGGC
>DATHII010000017.1:0-4794 GCA_035316885.1 Jiangellaceae bacterium
GGGGTGCCGTGTACCTGTCGCAGGATCGCCTGGTGCTGAGCCCGACCGACCTGGTCGGGCACGTCGCCTGCCCGCACCTGACGACGCTGGAGCGCGAGGTCGCCCTCGGTGTGCGTCGGCCGCTGCGCGACGGCGACGATGCCGGCGCCGCCCTCATCCGCAGGCTCGGCGACGCCCACGAGCAGACGGTCCTCGACGATATGCGCGGCACGCTCGACGTGGTCGAGATCCCCCGGACCGACGACCTTGCGGCCGCCGAGCAGCTGACGCTGGACGCGATGAAGCGCGGCGCCGACGTCGTCTACCAGGCCACCTTCTTCGACGGCCGGTGGCGCGGCCATGCCGACTTCCTCGTCCGCAACGACGCCCGCCCCAGCGCCCTCGGCGACTGGTCCTACGACGTCGCCGATACCAAGCTCGCCCGTCACCTCAAGGTCGGCGCCCTGCTGCAGATGGGCGTCTACGCGGGTCGGCTCGAGGAGCTGCAAGGGGCGCCGCCCGAGAGCCTCACCGTGATCCTCGGCAGTGGAGACAAGGTCAGCGTCCCCAATGTCGACGTCGCCGCGTACACGCGCCGGACGGTCGGCGACTTCGAGCGCTGGCTCGACGACAGCCCAACCACCTACCCGGTCCGGGTCCCCCATTGCGCCATCTGCCCGTGGGCACAGCATTGCCAGCAGCAATGGCGGGCCGACGACGATCTCGTGCTCGTTCCGCAGATGCGGCGCACCCAGCGCGAGCACTTCCGCGAGGCCGGCATCGGCAGCGTCACGCGCCTCGGCGCAGCGACAGATACCGACCTCGACGGCGTCGGCTCCGTCGGCGACGCCTCCAAGCGAAAGCTCGCGGCGCAGGCGCGCCTCCAGGTCGCGGCGCGCACCCAGGCGACGCCGCCCCACGAACCGGTCCTGCCGGTGGAGCCGAACCGCGGCCTCGCCCTGCTGCCCGAGCCCGACGTTGGCGACCTCTTCTTCGACCTCGAGGGTGACCCCTTCTACAGCGAGCAGGGCCTCGAGTACCTGTGGGGCGTCACCGACACAGCCGACGAATTCACGGCCTGGTGGGCGCACGATCCGGCGGCCGAGCGCCGGGCCTTCGAGCAGGCAATCGACCACCTGATGGCCACCTGGGCACGCCATCCGGGAATGCACGTCTACCACTACGCGGCCTACGAACCCACCGTCCTCAAGCGCCTCTCCCAGCGGTACGGCAGCCGCCTCGACGAGGTCGACGCGTTGCTGCGCGGTGAGCGGCTGGTCGACCTCTACGCAGTCGTCCGGCAGGGGCTGCGCATCGGCGTCGAGTCGTACTCGATCAAGTCGCTCGAGCAGCTCTACAGTCCGACGGCTCGCGCGGGCGCCCAGGTCAAGGACGCCGGGTCCAGCATCGTCGAGTACGAGCGCTGGCGGCAGGAGGGCGACCAGTCGATCCTCGACGCGATCGGCGCCTACAACCGCGACGACTGCGTCAGCACCCGCCACCTGCGCGACTGGCTCGAGGCCCGCCGCGACGAGCTGCTCGAGGCCGGGCATGACGCGCCGCGGCCCGACGGCGCGGCTGCGCCACCGGCCGACCACTACCGCGAGCCCGACCCCGAGTTCGTCGCCGCCGAGGCGGCGTTGACGGCAGGTGTGCCGGACGATCCTGGCGAGCGCACGCCCGAGCAGCGCACCCGGGCGCTGCTGGCGAGCCTCCTGCAGTGGCACCGCCGCGAGAACCGGGCCGAGTGGTGGGAGTACTTCCGGGTCCGCAAGCTCACTCTCGACGAGCTCGACGACGAGCCCGCCACCCTCGGCGGCTTGCGCGCCCCCCTGCTCGTCGGCCAGGAGAAGCGCTCCGGCATCTGGCGCTACCTGGTGCCGCCGCAGGAGTGCCGGCTGCGGCTGGGCGAGCGCGTCGACCACGCCGGGGCTGGCGGCGGCAGCAGCCTGCTCGTCGGGCTCGACCTCGAACAGGGCTGGGTCGAGCTCAAGCGCGCCCTGCCCAACGAGCATCCCCACCCGCAGGGACTATTGCCTGCCGACCCGGTTCCGACGAAGGGCCCCGCTGCCGCGTTGCTGCGCGTCGGGCGGTGGGTGGTTGACCACGGCATCGACGCCGACGGCCCCTACCGGGGCGTCCGCGACCTCGTGCTCGGCCTGGCGCCCCGGCTGCCCGAGGGCGTACCGCTGCGGCAGCCCGACGAGGACGGCGTCGGCGCGCTCTGCCGGGTCGCGCCGCGGCTCGGCGGCGTCCTCCCCGTCCAGGGGCCACCCGGCTCGGGCAAGACCTATGCCGGCTCGCACGCGATCGTCGAGCTGGTCCGGTCCGGCAAGACCGTCGGCATCAGCGCGCTCAGCCACCGCGTCATCACCCACCTGCTCGACGCCGTCATGGCGCTCGACGACGAGAGCGGCCACATCGTGCGCGCCGTCCAGAAGGCCGATGACGACGACGGCAGCACGCACGACCGGGTGACGGTGACGTCCAGCAACACCGGCGTCGCGGCCGCCTTGGCACTCGGCACAGTCAACGTCGTCGCCGGCACCTCCTGGCTGTTCGCCCGCGAAGACATCCATGTCGACGTCCTCGTGGTCGACGAGGCCGGCCAGCTCTCGCTCGCCAACACGGTGGCGGCCGGCGCGGCGGCCGACGCCCTAATCCTGCTCGGCGATCCGCAGCAGCTTCCCCAGCCCGCCCACGGAATCCACCCCGAGGGAGCCGGTGTCTCCGCGCTCGAGCACGCCCTCGGCGAGCACGACACCGTGCCGCCCGGCCGCGGCATCTTCCTCGAGACCACGCGGCGCATGCACCCGGCCGTCTGCGCGCCGGTCTCGGCACTGTCCTACGAGGGCCGGTTGCACGCGCACCCGGGGCTCGAGAACCAACTCGTCGACGGGGACGACGACCTCGGCGGTGCCGGCCTGCGCTGGCGGCCGGTGCAGCACGTCGGCCGCTCCGTCGAGTCGGCTGAGGAGGTCGGCGCCGTCGTCGAGCTCGTCGACCGGCTGACGGGGCGGCCGTGGACCGACGCGAAGGGCGGGCGGCAAGCGATCGGCCCCGACGACATCCTCGTCGTCGCCCCGTACAACGCTCAGGTGGCGCGGCTGCTGGGTCGGCTGCGGGGCCGGGCCCGCGTCGGCACCGTCGACAAGTTCCAGGGCCAGCAGGCGCCGGTCGTCATCGTGTCGCTCACCACGTCGTCGGCGCTCGATGCCCCCCGCGGCGTCCACTTCGTCGCCAACCGCAACCGGCTCAACGTCGCCGTGTCACGGGCGCGCTCACTCGCGATCCTCGTCGGCAACCCTGCTCTGCTCTCGTCGCCGGTCACCAACGTGGAGCAGCTGCGCGGCGTCAACGCACTCTGCACCCTCGTCGAGGCTTCGGCCTGACCGGCCGGCCTACCGCTGACGACCGCGCGGCCGGAGCCGGCTGTTCGGCAGTGGCGGAGCCGGCAACGGGTGTCCGGCGTATCCGTTGACCCTCCCGAAGCGCGGGCCCGACGCCCAGTCGTCGCGTGCCTGCACGATCTCGTCGTGGCTGCGGCCGACGAAGTTCCACCACATCACGATCTGCTCCTCGAACGGTTGGCCCCCGATCAGCAGCAGCCGGCTCGGGTGGCCGGTGCGGAGTGTCAGTTCTGCACGGCCGCTGCCGAGGTAGAGCAACGGGCCACGGTCGAGCGCGACCCCGTCGACACCGACGCCGCCGGAGAGGACCAGCGCGCCGTACTCGAAGTCGGGCCGCAGCGGCAGTGTGGTGCTGACGTCGGCACCGAGGGTGACCTCGACCCCGACGAGCGGGCTGTAGGTCCGCGCGGGTGAGGTGGTAGCACCGAGCTCGCCAATGAACACGGTCGTCGACACACCGTCGTCCGTGAGCACGGGCAGGTCCGCGTGGTGCTCGAAGTGTGGCCCGACGTCGCGGTCGCGGTCGGGCTGAGCCACCCACAACTGGACACCGTGCAGGATCGGGGGACGATCGGCGGGCGACTCCTCCGAGTGGGAGATGCCACGGCCGGCCGTCATGAGGTTGAGCTGGCCAGGCCGGACCAACTGGCGGTTGCCGAGGCTGTCGCGGTGCAGGACGTCGCCGCCGACGAGCCAGCTCACGGTCTGCAGGCCCGTGTGCGGATGCGGCGGCACCCGCATCCCCTTCCCGCCGACGACGTTCTCAGGACCGTAGGCGTCGACGAAGCACCAGGCTCCGATCATGCGGCGGTCGCGGTGCGGGAGCGTCCGCGTGACCTCCATCCCCCGCGGCCCGAGCGTGACCTCGCGACCGAAGAGCAGTTCGTGCACCGGCTCGGCGGAGCGTTCCGCCGGTCCGCCGCAGACCGTCTCGTCCGGAGCCAGATCAAGATTGCTCACACCGCGACTCTAGGACGAACCGGCGCTCGCGGCAGGGCGCACTCGACCAAGTCAGTGGCGGACTGGTCTGCCGCCGCATTCGGGGAAGCGTTTGCCACCGGTCGCGGAACCCCTGCACGGTCCGCGGGTAGCTGCTCTAGAGCTTGGTGACCTTTGCGTTGGGGTAGGCGACCCGGCACACGCGGGAGCCGAAGTCCACCAGGACCATGTCGTCGCCCTCGAAGCCGATCACACGGCCGAGGCCGTGGCGGTCGTGCGTCAGCCGGTCGTCGATCGCGAGGGGCGCGACGGGCGGCTGAGGCGGAGGGGCGACGTTGAACGGACTAGCCGGAAAGACCGACTGTCGTACGGCGGAGCGTGTTGTCATGAGCCTCAGTGTGCTCTACATGGCCGCTGTCGTCACGATGACTGTGCATCATTTCCGCATCGGAAGGGACGCCTGAGC
>DATHII010000018.1:0-4903 GCA_035316885.1 Jiangellaceae bacterium
TGCGGCGGCTCAGCCAGCAAACCGAAACCGTGACCGTCGAATTCGGCGACGCCACCGCCAACAGCTACGACCTGGTGATCGGCGCCGACGGCATCCACTCAACGGTTCGCCAGCTCACCATCGGCACCCGCGCGGTTCGACCGGTGGGGCAGCTCAGCTGGCGGTTCATCACCGAGTGCCCGCCGGAGGTCACCACGTGGACGGTGCTGCTGGGGCGCAACGTCAGCTTCCTGGCCGTGCCGATCGGCCGGGGCCAGGTCTACTGCTACTGCGACACACCCATTGAGGGCACCCCTGCGCTGCAGGGCAACGACGTGAAGGGTCGGCTTGCAGAGCTGCTGACCGGATTCAGCGCCCCCGTGCCGGCCATACTCGACACGCTCGGCGCCGAGGGTGCCGTGCACGTCGCCCCAATCGAGGAGGTGACGCTCAACGGGTGGTCACGAGGATCGGTGCTACTCGTCGGGGACGCGGCGCACGCGACGTCACCCAACATGGCCGAAGGCGCCGCGATGGCGCTCGAAGACGGCCTGGTACTCGCCGAATGCCTCGCCTCCGGGCACGGCATCGCGCAGACAATGGCACACTTTCAGGCTCGGCGCCGCCCGCGCACGCAATGGGTCCTCGCCCAGACGCACCGCCGGGATCGCACGCGCAACCTGCCACCCGCCCTTCGCAACCTGGTGCTGCGCAGGTGGGGACGGAACATCTTCCACGCCAACTACCGCCCGCTTCTCGATCTCCCCTGATGGCTGTCCGTACGGCTGGAACATGAAGGGGCCGTGACCACGTTCATGCCAGCCCGTCGAGGGCTTGGGGTCACCGCGGGCATGTTCGGTACCCACGTGGAGACCGCCTGCCGGCAGAGCGGCCCGATCACGTGGAGGGAGAATTACCGCGCTCTCACCGCCGGTCTCAAGGAGTTCGTCGAACGTGGGCGGCGTCTGGGCGGTTGTTACCGTGGATAGCCCCAAGGGCAATAGCCCGAGGAAGTGAGCCCCGCAGCCGTCCGGACGGTCGGTGAGCGGGGCTTCGCGCAGCCCGGCGTCAGGACAAGGCCGAGTCCGAGTAGTCCGTGTGGTCGCACACGACGCTGTAGGTGGTCTTGTCCAGCCAGTGGCAGTACGGCTTGTTGCCGCCGAGAGAGATCCGCCGCCGCTGCCCTTCACCCGACCACGCGGCCACCTCTGCCCGCGGGAATGCGCGGCCGGCGGCGAGCAAGGGGATCGCCTCGAGGGCGGGCTTGAGGTCAGTGTCCGTCGACATCAGCACGCCCACGTCGTACTGCCTCGTGACCGCGAGCACCGCAAAGTCGATCGCCAGGGACACGTCGATGCCCTTCTCGCGCGGCTTCTCCCCGGGCTTGTGCGAGTCCGGCCAGCCATGCGGGTACGACAACGGGCGAGGGAACACGAGCACCCGCGGGTCGAGTGCCTGCCAGGCCGCGATCTGCCGACGCGCGGCGCTGTACCCCTTGGGGTCCTTGCTGCCGTCCGGCAGGCCACGATAGACGCGAACCTGCGCCAGTTCGCGGTCGAACGGGCTGTCCGCGGCGATGTGCTCGGCGAGCTTCAGTGGGTCGATCTGGCCCTCGAAGTGCGGCGACCATCGGCTGTGAAAAGCACTCCCGGGCACCCATGTACACGTTCTGGTAGTCCAGGAAGACCACCACCCGCGATGGTGCGGTCACCACTGCCTCCCGAAAGAGATAATCCCCGCCAGTGCTGGACCGAGGTCCAGGACGGCGGGGAGCAGTGGAACCACTGTCACACACACTTGCCTGTCAGGCAAGAGGAACGACTGTGAGGACGACCACTGCCCAGCGACCTTGGGTAGCGGTCCACGGGCGAAACCAATCTCTCACGCCGTGACGACAGCCGACCGGTCGTACACCAGCGCCGTCCTTCGTGGGCCGGCGCCCGGGGAGACCGGCCCACGGATTGCCGGTGGTCCGTTCTGGCCTCCGTGCCACAGACCGTTAACAGTTCGCCAAGCTCGACGGCTTCCTGTCGCTCAATGACCGCCAGATCCTGCGCGACGCGGGCAAGGTCTCACACGCCCTTGCCCTTGAGACGGCGCACGGCGAGTACGACAAGTTCCAGACGCGGAGGATCGCGGCGAACGACACATCAGCGAGCGACTTCGACGAAGCCGTGAAGGGCTTGCCGTCGATGCAACCCAAGCCTGCGGCACCCCCCGCGCCGGCTGAATTACTCACTGCCCCGGGGGGCAGAACGGATCGCCCTGACCCTAATCCTGCCCACCGAGCTGGCTGTCGAGCATTTGGGACAGTTCGCCGGCGAGCGTACCGAGGTCCTCGCCCCTGTAGACGCCGGCAAGTTCGTCGAGTAGTCGGGCGACAACATCAGCCTGCGCGCGCGTCAGCACAGGGGGCGAGCCCGTCGCCTGGGAACCCTCGCCGAACTGTGCCCGAAGTTGCGCGGCATAGTCGTCGCGGTTCACCGGATTGCCCGCCCGGTCCCGCACAGTTGCGCTCGGCCGGGGCGCGACCGCCCCAGTGGCCGGGGGCGTGCTGAACGCGGCATGCTCGGGGCAGTAATCGGTTCCGCGGACCGGGTCGTGCGTCCAGCCGACCGTGTGATCACGAGCCCAGGACCTGGCATCGGCGTCACTACGCCACCGCTCTGCCGCCGATGGCTCCACCTGAACTGGGCATCCAGCGACGTCGCAGCTGAGCACGATCCGCCGCGGTGTGGCCCCTCCGCCGGACAGATGGATGCTCACCGCTGCCGCTCTCTGTTCGCCCATCCGCGCGCCCACCAGGCAGGTCGGACCGAGTCGCCACTCTCGCGCCCCGCCTGCACGCGCTCCTGTCAAATGAGAGTGGCCGCGGTTGCGCACGGACACCCGCGCAAAGGTTACCCGCCCAGCCTCCCTGCCGGGGCCGTAGGTTCGGTAGCCACGGGCAGCCTGGAGGCCCGACTAAGCCCGGGCCGGACAGTGCTTCCTCATCGGAGCACCGATGAGATCGTGTGGGCGTCGTCGTTGTACGGGTGAGAACGCTGAAACTCTCTATAAGCCGAGGAGGCTGCACCATGGACTGGAAGCTCGAGCTCGTGCTGGTTCCCGTGTCGGACGTGGATCGGGCCAAGGCCTTCTACACCGAGCAGTGCGGGTTCACCCTGGACGTCGACCACCGTGCGAGCGACGACTTCCGGGTCGTGCAGATGACGCCGCCGGGCTCGGCGTGCTCGATCTCTATCGGGGTGGGCATCACGAAGGCGCCGCCCGGAACGACCGAAGGCTTGCACCTGGTGGTCACCGACATCGACAAGGCGCGTACCGAGCTGGTCGGGAGCGGCGTCGATGTCAGCGAGGTGTTCCACTTCGGGGCCAGCGGCCGGGAGCCCGGTCCGCACCCGGAGCGCGCCGATTACGGCTCCTACCTCGCGTTCAGCGACCCCGACGGCAACAGCTGGGTCGTCCAGGAAGTCCCTGGGAAGCCGGCGTAGGCATGACCGTCGACCACGCCGACGACACCTCCGCCGCCGCGGCCGCCGGTGACGAGGGCGCCTTCGCGACGCTCAGCGAGCGGCACCGTCGTGAGCTGCACGTGCACTGCTACCGGATGCTGGCGTCGTTCGACGAGGCGGAGGATGCGGTGCAGGAGACGTTCCTGCGCGCATGGCGAGGCCGCGACCGCTTCGACGGCAGCGCGCAGTTCCGGGCCTGGCTGTACCGGATCGCGACGAACGTCTGCCTCGACGCGCTCCGGCAGCGCCGGCGTCAGCTGACGAGGCTGCAGTCCTTCGCGGAAGTGCCGTGGCTGCAGCCCTACCCTGACCGACTGCTGGACGAGGTGGCCCCGAGTGACGAAGAGCCGGACGCGGTCGTCGTCGAGCGGGAGACGATCGAGCTCGTATTCGTCGCCGCCATGCAGCTCCTGCCGCCCCGGCAGCGCGCGGCGTTCGTCGCCCGCGACGTGCTCGGCTGGCCGGCTGCCGAGACGGCCTCGCTGCTGGAGACCAGTGTCGCCGCGGCGAACAGCGCGCTGCAGCGCGCCCGCGCCACGATGCAGGAGCACCTGCCGTCGCGGCGTGCCGAGTGGTCCGCGCGGGAGCTCTCCGACGAGGAGCGCGGCCTGCTAGCGCGGTTCATCGACGCGCATGAACGCTTGGACGCTGAGGCCGCCGTCGCAGTCGCGGCACAGGACATCCGGATCACGATGCCGCCGGACATGCTGGTCTTCGAGGGGCTCGACTCGATCGCACCGCTGATCGAACGCGCCCTCGGCGAGGAGCGCGACGGCGACTGGCGCCTCGTCCCCACGAGCGCCAACCGGATGCCGACCGCCGCGAGCTATCTCCGCCGGCCGGGCGACACCGTGTTCCGTGCGTTCAAATTCGACGTGCTGCGCGTCGACGGCGACAAGATCGTGGAGATCACGACGTTCGGCTCCGGCCTGTTCCCGGCGTTCGGCCTGCCCGGGATGCTGTGACTGGCGTATCTGAGCGACCGCGGCTCTGCGCCAGTCGGGCCCCGGCGAGGAGACCAGGGCGGGTCACCATCTGCGGCATGGTTCTCCCTTCCGTCTTGCCGGCGTGGATTGCGTGCCTGTCGGTCGGGGCGGCTTCGGGGCCGAGTCCATTGGGTCGACCTGGGCACGCCGACGATCGCGATCACATGTGCCGGGGCTCCCAGCGGAAGAGGTGCTTCGTGGCGAGCAGCGCGAGCACCAGCCAGCTGGTCAACATCCCCAGCGAAGGGAGTGCGTCGACGATGCCGCCAAGGAAGCTCAGCGCGGCGCCGTCGGCGCCACGGCCGAGCCAGCCGGTCCTGAGCACGTCGAGGAACGGAGCGAGTGGTAGGTACTCGGAGTGGTAGGTACTCGCCAACCGCTTCGATGCTCTGCGGCAGCGCTCCGGGTGGAGCCAAGACCCCC
>DATHII010000019.1:0-12924 GCA_035316885.1 Jiangellaceae bacterium
TCCGTTGGCGAAGCTGACGATGGTGAGGTCACGTCCGTCACCGTACGTGCGGCCGCGACCAATCGGCACGTGGTCGCTCTCCCAGCGCTCCGGCGGCACGTACGGGTCGAGCCAGCCGTCGTCGTCGGGCTCGTGCAGATCGCGGGTGTGGTAGAGGGCGATGGGCTCGAGGAACGCGCACACGGTGCCGTCGACCGCAGCGGCGGACAGGCAGGTACGCAGCATTGCCGCGGCGTCGGATCCACGCGCCGGACAGGCGACGACCAGGCCGGGGATGTCGCGCAGCACGCCGACGGCGTTGTCGTTGTGGAAGTGGCCGCCGAACCCCTTCTGGTAGGCCAGGCCTGCGATGCGAACCACCATCGGGTTGCGGTACGTGCCGCGCGAGAAGAACGACAGCGTCGACGCTTCGCCGCGAAGCTGGTCCTCGGCGTTGTGCAGGTAGGCGAGGTACTGGATCTCCGGGACGGGAAGCAGTCCGGTGAGGCCCGCACCGAGTGCCAGGCCGAGGATCGACTGCTCGTCGAGCAGGGTGTCGAAGACGCGGCCGGCCCCGAATCGGCGGGCCAGGCCGCGGGTGGCGCCGTAGACGCCGCCCTTCCGGCCGACGTCCTCGCCGAACACGAGTACGCGGGGATCCGCGGCCATCGCGTCACCGAGCGCTGCGGTGATCGAGCCGGCCAGCGTCATCGGCCCGCCGTCGCCGGCCTTGACCGCTCGTGCCGACCGGGCGACGGCCGCGGCGATGTGGTCGGGGCGACGTGGAGAGAGCGGCGCCACGACGTCCTCGGCGGACGACAGCAGGGGCGCAGATGCGAGCTCCTCGACCGAGCGGGCGACGAGAGCGGCGGCTGTGTCGTACCTGGCGAGGAGCTCTGCAGGTGCCGCGGCCTTCCCCTCGACGAGTGCCGCGGCCGTCCCGAGCAGCGGGTCGCGGTCGTAGTCGGTGGCCATCTCGGTCGGGGTCCGGTAGCTGATCTCGGGATCACTGCCGGCGTGACCCAGGTAGCGCACGGTCCTGAGGTGCAGGAAAACCGGCTGACGAGTGGTGCGGACATGCTCGGCGGCAGCAAGTGCCGTGTCGTACGTGGCGGCGACGTCGTACCCGTCGACGGCCACGTAGGGCAGGCCCGTACGGGAGCCGTAGGCGCGCTCTATCCAGCCGGCCGGCGTGCGTACGGAGATCCCGAGCCCGTTGTCCTCGCAAATGAACAGCACTGGGACCGGAAGGTTCTGGTAGGCAGTGTTGACCGCGGTATTGATCGCGCCCGTGGCGGTGGAGTGGTTGGCCGACGCGTCGCCGAACGAGCAGACGACGACGGCATCGGCGGGCCAGGCAGGGACCACGCCCAACTTGACCGCCCGGTGGAGGGCCACCGCGAGCCCGACGGCGCGGGGCAGGTGCGACGCGATCGTCGACGTCTGCGGGATCACCGACAGCGAAGCGTTGCCGAAGACCTTGTGCCGGCCGCCGGCGATGGGCTCGTCGGCGGCGCAGAGCATTCCCTGCAGGACGTCGCGTACCGGTGTCGAGCCTTCGACCTGGGCGGCCCGGGCCTGGTAGAAGCCACCGGCCCGGTAGTGCAGCAGCGCCGGGTCCGTCGGCCGAAGCGCCGCAGCGACCGCAGCGTTGCTCTCGTGGCCGGCCGAGCCGATCGTGTAGAAGCCGCGACCCTGTGCCTGCAGGGTTCGCGCTGCGAAGTCGAGGTGGCGGCTGGTCGCCTGCGCGTCGAACAGGTCGAGCGCTTGACCGACGGTCAGCGCACTGCCGGCCCGCAGCGCCGCCGAGGGATCCGCACGCGCAGCGTCGCTCGGGTCCAGCCCTACCACGGCCGCCCGGAACGCCGCGTCGAGCGGCTGGTTCACGATCTGCTCCGGTGGCGTCCGATGTCGGTCACTGCTTCGGGTCGCGATCTGCTCGCCTCACTGCTCCGTCAGCCGGAACCCGGGCTCGGGTGTCGTCTCGACGACGTCCATCTGTGCTTTCTGCAGCCGGCCGGAGTAGTCCCAGTTCATCGCCTGCCATCGGGTGAACTGGTCGAGCACCCACACGCCCGACTGGCGCGAGCCGTTGCCGGACTTGCCGTTGCCGCCGAAGGGCAGGTGTGCCTCAGCGCCGGAGGTGGAGTTGTTGACGCTGACCATGCCGGCGGAGATACCGCGGCGGAACGCGAAGACCTCGTCGGGCTCGGTCGTGTAGACCGCCGACGACAGGCCGTACCCGGGGGCGTTGGCCATCTCGATCGCCTCCGCGAAGGTGCTGTACGTGGCGATGCCGACGATGGGCCCGAACGTCTCCTCGTCGAAGATCGCGTCGCCCGGCCGGACCCCGTCGACCACGACCGGGTGGTAGAACAGGCCGGCCTCGGCGTCGCCGACGAAGCCGTCGCGGGCATTGCCGCCGCCGATGCGACCGGTGGCCCCGTACACCGTGTGGTGCGGCTGCACCCAGCCGAGGTAGTCCTCGTACCGGGTGGCGAACTTCTGGTCGAGCAGCGGCCCCATCAGCACGTCCCCGGACGGGTCGCCGACCGCTGCCGACTCGACCGCCTTGGTGAATCGTGCGACGAACTCGTCGTGCCGCGACTCGTGCACGATCACCGTGCCGAGCGACGTGCACCGCTGCCCGGCCGTGCCGAAGCCCGAGAACAGCGCACCTTCGACAGCCAGGTCGAGGTCGGCGCTCGGCGTGACGAGGAGCGGGTTCTTGCCGCCCAGCTCGAGGCACGCCGCTTGCAGGTGCCGCCCGGTCAGGGCGCCGATCTCGCGGCCGACGGCCGACGACCCGGTGAAGCCGACCTTGTCGACGTCACCGGCCTCGAGAGCGGCCTGCAGGCCGGTATAGGTCTGCTCGCCGTCCGCGTGGACGACGTTGAAGACGCCGTCAGGTAGCCCGCCACCACGGACGAACAGCTCGTGGAAGGCGTTCGAGACCGCGGGGGAGTACTCGGCCGGCTTCCAGACGACCGTGTTGCCGGTCAGCAGCGCCGGGACGATGTACCAGGACGGCACCGCGACCGGGAAGTTCCCCGCGGTGATCACCGCAACGGCGCCCACCGGGTTACGGAAGGTGAACAACTGCTTGTCCGGCATCTCGCTCGGCACGGTCTGGCCGTAGAGACGACGGCCCTCGCCGAGGAAGAAGTCGCAGGTGTCGACGATCTCGCGCACCTCGCCGAGCGACTCGGCATACGGCTTGCCGATCTCCCTGGTGACCAACCGGGCGAGGGCTTCGGCGTTCTCCTCGACGGCCCGGCCGATGTGTGCGATGGCCCGGCCGCGGACGGGTGCCGGCACGTCCGCCCAAGCCTGCTGGGCGGCCTTTGCGGCGGCGGCGGCACGTGCAAATGTGGCGGCGTCGGCCATGACCACCTCAGCGACGATGTCGTCGAGCCGCGCCGGGTTGGTGCTGGCGACGGTCCGGCCCTCGGCGACGGCCTTGCCGTCGATGACGGACGTGACGGTCTGGCTCACTGCTGCTCCTCGATGCGTCCCAGCACCCGACCCACCGCTTGCACGGCCAGGTCGAGCTCGTCGTCGGTGACGGACAGCGCAGGCCGGAACCTGACCGACCGGTCCCCGCTGCCGAGCACCAGGACGTGCTCATCGTCGCGTAGCGCCGTGAGGACCTTGTCACGGGTCGCGCGATCGGGCAGGTCGAAGGCGACCATGAGGCCGCGGCCACGGACGTTGTCGACCATCGCGGACCGTTCGGCGGCAAGCTGCTGAAGGGCTGCCACGAAGCGCTCGCCCTTGGGCCCGGCGGCCGCGATCAGGCCCTCGTCCTCGATGATCTCGAGGATGCGCCGGGAGCGCACCATGTCGGTCAGGCCGCCGCCCCAGGTGGAGTTGATGCGCCCGGAGACGGCGAAGACGTTGTCGGGAACCTCGTCGACGCGGCCGCCGGCCATGATCCCGCCGAGCTGGACCTTCTTGGCGAAGGCGACGATGTCGGGCTCGAGGCCCAGCTGCTGGTACGCCCACGGCGTTCCCGTGGTGCCCGCGCCGGTCTGCACCTCGTCGAGCACGAACATGGCGTCGTTGGCGTGGACGAGTTCCTGCATGGCCTGCAGGAACTCCGCGCGCATGTGGTTGTCGCCGCCCTCACCCTGGATCGGCTCCGCGATGAACGCCGCGATGTCGTGTGGGTCACGGGAGAAGGCCTGTTCGGCCTGCCGAAGCGCGTGCTGCTCGGCGGCCCGAACCTCGGCCTCGTCCAGCGGGAAGCGGATCGCCGGAACGTCGATGCGCGGCCAGTCGAACTGCGGGAACCGTGCGGTCTTGCCGGGCTCGGTGTTCGTGAGAGACATCGTGTAGCCGCTTCGGCCGTGGAAGGCGCGGGTCAGGTGCATGACCTTAGTGCCGAGCCCGGCAGGGCGACCGTTGGCCTCGTTGTGACGGCTCTTCCAGTCGAAGGCGACCTTGAGCGCGTTCTCGATGGCGAGTGCTCCGCCCTCGACGAAGAACAGGTGGGGGAGCCGCGGATCGCCGAGGACGCGGACGAAGGTCTCGACGAACTCGGCGAGGTGGGTGCTGTAGATGTCGGAGTTGGCCGGCTTGTTGGAGGCGACCTCGGTGAGGACCGCGAGAAACCCGGGGTCGTCGACGATCCCCGGGTGGTTGCTGCCCAGGGGCGCCGACGCGAAGAACGTGTACATGTCGAGGTACCGCTGGCCGTCGCGCGCATCGACCAGCCACGAGCCCCTGCTGGCGCGGGTGTCGAGGACGAGCTTGAAGCCGTCGGTGAGCATGTGCCGGGCGAGAACGTCGTGGACGTCGCCGGCTGTTACGCGGGTCCGGTCGGCCGTGGTCGTGGGCACGTCGCCTGCCTCTCGTGATGTCGTGGGCACCGCGGCGGACCGGGCGCCTCGGGCGGGAGGTTCTCCGGTACAAAGCATACGGTGACTGAACTCTTACGGGCTTCGGGCCGGACACGTGCAGAACCTGCAAACCCGCCCCGAGCGGGCAGACTGTGCGCCATGTCCGAGGTGGCGCGAAAGACCCTGCTCCGCAATGGCACGGTCTTGAGCCCGGCCGACCCGTCCGCGACCGCGTTCTTGGTCGTCGGCGATCGAGTCGCCTGGGTCGGGGGAGAGGACTCGGCGCAGAGCCACCGCGACTCCGTCGACGCGGTGGTGGACCTCGAGGGTGCACTGGTCACGCCGGCGTTCGTCGACGCGCACGTGCACGTGACCGAGACCGGGCTCGCCCGCGACGGAGTCGACCTCACCGGAAGCGTGTCGCTGTCCGAGTTACTCGACCGGGTGGCGGCCCACGCCAGGTCGCGGCCCGGCCAGCCTGTCCTCGGCCACGGCTGGGACGAGCGGTCCTGGCCCGAGGCACGGCCGCCCACCCGGGCCGAGGTCGACCAGGCCGCCGGCGGAGCCGTGGCCTACCTGTCTCGCATCGACGTGCACTCCGCCGTCGTGTCCACGGCCCTGGTCGACGGTGCACCCGGGATCGCCAGGGCCGCGGGGTTCTCCGACGGCCTGGTGCGCCGTGACGCCCACCACCTGGCGCGGCGGGCGACCAGGGACCGCCTCACGCCGCAGCGTCGCAGTGACCTCCAGCGGGCCACGTTGGGCCATGCTGCCGCGGCAGGCATCGGTGCGCTGCACGAGATCGGTGCGCCCCACATCGCCGGACCCGACGACCTGACCGGGTTGCTCGTGCTGGCCGCAGAGATGGCCTGGCCCGACGTGTACGCGTACTGGGGTGCGGCCGACGACGGGGTCGAGACGGCCGTGCGGCTCGGTTGCGCAGGAGCGGCCGGTGACCTCAATCTCGACGGCAGCCTCGGCTCGCGGACGGCTCGGTTGAGTGAGCCATACGCCGACGCGCCTGACCAGTCGGGCTTCCTCTACCTGGATCTCGACGCCGCCACGGAGCACGTCGTTTCCTGCACGCGCGCCGGCATCCAGGCGGGCTTCCACTGCATCGGCGACGAGGCCGTCCGCGTCGGCGTCACTGCCATCGGGCGTGCAGCCGACAGGTGCGGCCTCGCCGAGGTCGTTTCCGCTCGGCACCGCCTCGAACACGTCGAGATGATCACGTCGGATCTGGTAGCGCGGATGGCCCGGCTCGGGGTGGTGGCCAGCGTGCAACCGCGCTTCGACGAGTGCTGGGGCGGCGACGGCGGCATGTACGCGACGCGGCTCGGCGTCGATCGTGCTCGAACGATGAACCCGTTCGCATCGATGGCCCGGGCAGGAGTCACGCTGGCGCTGGGATCGGACTCGCCTGTCACCCAACTCGGCGGGTGGGAGATGGTCCGGGCCGCGGCCGCACACCACCGGCCGGAGGAACGCATGACCGTCCGCGCAGCATTCGAGGCGGCGACCCGCGGCGGCTGGTGGGCGGCGCGCGTTGACGACGCTGGCGTTCTGGTCCCGGGAATGCTCGCCACCTACGCCGTCTGGGGCGGACCGGGCGACCGCAGGTCGCGGAAGCCGGGCCTGCCGGACCTCTCCCCGGACGCTCCGCTGCCGACCTGCCTGCGCACCGTCGTACGCGGCCGAACCGTCTTCGACCGCCTCGCGTAGCCGAGCGAGTCCGACTGACGAAATCTCACCTAGGCATGATCAACCTGACCGGATCAGCGTCCATTGTGACCTGCGGAGATGGGACGTTTCTGCAGGTCAAGCAGCGGTTGACAGGTCCGGGTTCGGCGGAGCAGAGTCGCGTTCTGTCCACCAGCGGACACTGCTCGGGCCGGCGTCCGAGCGCGCCGCGTGACCGGGGTCGCGGGAAGCCTCCGGGGTTCACCGGGGCCCGCACACCAGGCCCATGAATACGCGGCGCGTCGGGTCGCGTCCCGAGCGGCACGGGGTGCGACGAGGTCGGGCCCGGCCCGCCCAGTAGACAACGGTCCGCGAACCGCAGCCGGCGGTGCGCGAGCCGGTCCGAAGGGCGAGGCCGGGCCGCGTCCGTCCGGGAGGCCGACGCGTCCCGGCCGACCCACCGGCCTTCGGTTGGGCCATTCCCGTGCCGGCCCGGGCACCGAGCGGGATCGTCGCACGTTGTACCGTCACGCGAAGCGCGTGTCACGCGTGTGAAAACTGACCGGTACCTGGACGGAGAGCGCCGCCCGTGAAGGGTCTCGCCCGCATCGTCGGGGCCGTGGCTGCGGGTGCGGCGTTGATCCTTGCCTTCCCGCCCTACGACCTGTGGTTCGCGGCCGTCGTGGTCACGGCCGGGTTCGCCCTGTTGGTGCGGGGACGGTCGGTATGGGCCGCCGCCGCCCTCGGCCTGTCCACTGGGCTCGGCTTCTTCGTCCCCTTGCTGCCCTGGATCGGTCAGGAAGTGGGTCCGATTCCGTGGCTGGTACTCGCCCTGCTGCAGGCGTTGTTCTTCGCGCCCCTGGGTGTGGCGGTCATGCTCGTGCAACGCTTGCCCGGCTGGCCGGTGTGGACCGCCGCCGCGTGGGTAACGGAGGAGGCCCTTCGCGGGCGGGTCCCGTACGGCGGGCTCACCTGGGGCAAGTTGGCCTTCTCCCAGGCCGACGGCCCGATGCTCGGCCTGGCGTCCGTCGGTGGGTCGCCACTTGTCTCGTTCGCCGTGGCGCTGGCCGGCGGGCTGGTCGCGTGGGCTGTGGTGGCCCGGCAGGTCGTGGCGCGGGTTACGGCGGTGGCCGCAGCCGCCGGGGTCGTCGCCGTCGGTGCGGTGGTCCCTGCACCTGAGCTCGGCGGTCCGACTATCACGGTCGCAGTCGTCCAGGGCAACGTCGCCGAACTCGGCCTGGGCTTCAACGACGAGCGTCGCTTGATCACGCGCAACAACGCCGAGGTCACCGCCCGGCTGGCCGATGACGTGGCCGCCGGCCGCGAGATGCAGCCCGACGTGGTGGTATGGCCCGAGAACTCCGTGGACATCAATCCGTACGCCGACGCGCAGACCCGCGCGGAGGTGAGCCGCGCGGTCGACGCCGTCGCCGCTCCGACTCTGATCGGGGCCCTGGTTCCGACGCCCGACGAACGCAACGTCGAGAACACCTCGATCGTCTGGGAGCCCGGCAGCGGCGCCGGCCAGACCTACGTCAAGCGGCACCCCATGCCGTTCGGCGAGTACATCCCGTTCCGCAGGATCGCACGCGTGATCACGCCTGCGGTCGACGAGCAGCCGCGGGACTTCGTCGCCGGTCAGGAGGTCGGCCTGCTGGACATGGGGCCGGCCGATGTCGGCGCAGTGATCTGCTTCGAGGTCGCCTTCGACAACCTGGTCCGCGACGCGGTCCGGGCCGGCGGTGACCTGGTTGCGGTCCAGACGAACAATGCGACGTTCGGCTTCACCCCCATGACCGAGCAACAACTGGCCATGGCCCGGTTCCGGGCCGTCGAGCACGGCCGCACCGTGCTGGTGGCGGCGCTGGCCGGGGTGAGCGCGATCGTCGGGCCGGACGGCGGGGTACGTGAGCGGGCCGAGCTCTACACCCAGGACGTGCTCGTGGCCGACGTCGGTCTGTCCGACCGGCGGACGACGGCGACCACGATCGGCGAGTGGCCCGAGTGGATCCTCGTCGGCACGGTCGCCGGGGCCACAGTGCTGGCCGTCCTCAGGTCGAGGCGCCGGGTCGGCGACCAGGCCGGCGGGACGCCGACGCCCGCGGTCACTGCGGACGTTCGATGAGCGACCGCGGTCCGACCGGGCGAGTTCTCGTCGTGATCCCCACCTACGACGAGGCGCCGACGATCCGGAAGGCCGTCGAACGGGTCCGGGCAACGGTGCCGCACGCCGATGTTCTCGTGGTCGACGACGGATCGCCCGACGGCACCGGCGAGATCGCCGACACCATCGCTGCACAGGACGGTCAGGTGCACGTCCTCCATCGCGCGCGAAAGGAGGGCCTGGGTGTCGCCTATGTGGCCGGCTTCCGGTGGGGCCTGGGCCGGGGGTACGGCACGCTGGTCGAGATGGACGCTGACGGGTCGCACCGGCCCGACGAGCTCCCCGGGCTGCTCTCCGCGCTGGTCGGCGCCGACCTGGTCCTCGGCTCTAGGTACGTGCCCGGCGGGCGGGTCGTCGACTGGCCGTGGCGGCGGGAGGTGCTCTCGCGGGGCGGGAACCTCTATACGCGTCTCGCGCTCGGCGTCCCGCTGCGGGACGTCACGGGCGGCTTCCGGGCCTACCGCGCCAGCGCGCTGCGCCGCCTGGATCTCGACGACGTGGCCGCGCAGGGATACTGCTTTCAGGTGGAGCTGGCCTGGAGAGCGGTCCAGGCCGGGATGCGAGTCGTCGAGGTCCCGATCACCTTCGTCGAACGGGTCGAAGGCACCTCGAAGATGAGCGGAGCGATCGTGCGGGAGGCGTTGTGGCAAGTGACCCGCTGGGGCGTGGCACGCCGGGTCGAGCAGGTCCGCCGCGTGGTGCGGCCCCGGTGAGAGCGCCGTTCGCGGCCCGCCTGGCCATCGCGCTCTACGCCGTGGCCGAGGCCGGGTTGTTCGTGCTCGCGGTGCGTTGGCTCGGTGGATGGCCGACATTCCTGCTGGTGCTGGCGACGAGCGCGCTGGGCGGATGGATCATCCGCACGGAGGGTGTTCGTGCCTTCGGCAGCCTCGACGAGGCCATCCGGGCTGGGCGGGCACCCGACCCGAGGCTGGCCGACGCGGGTCTGGTGATGACCGGTGGGCTGTTGCTGGTGCTGCCGGGCTTCCTCACCGACATCGCTGGAGCGCTGATGGTGTTGCCGCCGACACGGCCGCTGGCACGTCGTGCCCTGAACCGGGCCGGGCTCATGGTGCGCCGTCCTCCGGTCGGACCTGCCGGGCGCGGTCCGGTAATCCGGGGGGAGGTCGTCGACCCCGCAGACGACGGTCGGCCCGGCGGCGCCGGCGACGGGCCGGCCAGGCCGGACGGCGGTCCACCTCGTCCACCGATTCCGCCACCGGGCTGAGAAAGGACGCGGGCCGCGTCGCCGGGGGAGCGACGCGGCCCGCATCGGGGCCGTGGAGGCAGGCGATCGCCTGGCAACCGACGGCGGTTAGGCGGTCTTCTTGCGTCCGCGCGTGGCGGCGAGGTGGGCCCCACCAGGGAGCAGCCCCGCCCGCAGAAGCTCGAGACGCTCGTCGAGGAGGACCTCCAGGTCCTCGACGGAACGGCGCTCGAGCAGCATGTCCCAATGGGTGCGCGCCGGCTTGCCCGGCTTCTCGTCAGGACGGTCGGTGGCAACCTGGAGCGCCTGGGCGCCGCAGCGGGGGCAGTCCCACAACGCCGGCACCTCGGCCTCGACAGAGAAGGTCATCTCGAACCGGTGACCGCGCGCGCAGTCGTAGGACACGGTCTGCCGGTCCGCGAACTCGACGCCGCGCTCGTCCTCGTAGCTGGTGGCGCCAAGGCGCGAGCCACGGAGCGTGGAACGCTCGGCCATCGTGTGAGTCCTTCCGGGGACGGCGGTCCCTTCGATCGAGGGTCATTTTCCCGCGGATACCGGTCGGGCACCACGGTTCGACATCAAGAGAACGTCCCGGCCGCCACCGTTGTTCCGAAGCCAAGTGACACGGAGCTTGCGCGTGCGTGACGTCTGTCACGCACTCCGTACACTCGCGGTCCGGGGAACGATCGACGCGCGGACCACGTCCGCGCAGACGGGTCGGACGAGGCGGCGATGTGGAGGTTGAGTGACAGTCCGGGAAATCCGCGTCTACGGGGATCCGGTGCTGCTCACGGTCGCAGCGGAGGTCACCGAGTTCGGCGAGGCCACACACTCGCTCGCGGCCGACCTTCTGGACACGGTCCTGTTGCCTGGCCGGGCGGGCCTCGCGGCGCCACAGATCGGGGTCTCCCGACGGGCGTTCTCGTACAACGTCGACGAGCGCGTGGGCGTCGTCTTCAACCCCGTGGTCGTCGACCGTGCCGGCGAGCAGACCGGCGACGAGGGATGCCTGTCGGTACCCGACCTGTGGTACCCGACGCTGCGGTCGTTCCACGCGGTGGTCGAGGGGCTTGATGCGGACGGCGACCCGGTCCGGATCGAGGGTGAGGAGTTGATGGCCCGCTGTCTAGAGCACGAAGTCGACCACCTTGACGGCGTGGTCTATTTTCGCCGTCTCGACCGGGAGACCAGACGGGCCGCAATGCGTGCGGTCCGGGAGAGCGAGTGGTTCAACAGCTGAGCCGTACGGTCAGCCCAGGCGTCCCGGCGGGAGCACCGACAGCAGGACCCGCTGGACGAGGACGGCGACGCCGAAGCAGACGGCCAGCACGGGCAACCCCACCGCCCAGAGCGCGAGGGCGCCGGCGCCGAACACCACCAGTTCGACCGTGATCAGCAGCGCGGGGGAGAGGTGAAAGCGAGCCCTGGGTGCGACGAACGCGCCCCACGCAATGGCTGCAACGAGGGGAGCCCCGACGCCAAGCAGTAGGCTGCTCAGAGGTCCGGATCCGGCCCGCACGCCCCAGTACGCCAGTGCAGCCAGCAGGCAGAGCTCGAGCAGGAACCTGAACACCAGAACAGCGGATCGCATCGCACTCGTCTCGGTACGCGCCCGCAGCACGGCGTCCGGGGTGCCGGCGGCCACGCTACGCCGCAACGGTAAGGGGTGGCGGCCGGACCCGGCGGATGCCTGTCGGCGTAACCACGTAGGTGCCGTGGCAGGTGAGTCCGGCCATTCGGGCCGTGCCGGCGAAGGCGTCGTGCCAGGCCAGGTCGCCGCCCTGCGTTCTGGGATCGCCCTGACGAGCGACGGCCAGCAGCACACCCGGATGGCCGTCGTTCGCGATCTGTCGTAGCAGCGGACCTAGAGCACCCACACGCGAATACTGCGGGGGGTCGTGCGGGACGCCGTCGACGGCGATGGCCTTCTCGACCTCGGCATCGCGGTCGGTGGCCGCCACCAGCAGCGAGCCTGGGCGTAGCTCACCGGCCTGGACGATGCAGGACAGGTACCGGATGGCGTCGGCCTCACGGTCGAGGCGGGTGGTGGTGTCCATGGGCCACGATGCTGCCGCTATACCGCTGTGGATCGCGGGCGCGGTCCACAGCCGGCTCGTGGTATACCCAGCGCCGCGACGGATCATCGGCGGCGGGCTGACCGAGCGCTCACGCACGATCCCGGCGACAGGACTGCCCGCTGACGGGTTGGTCGCATAAGTGAGTGTGTTCGTGTGGTCGCGGAGGTGTGTGAAGGCGTTCTGACATTGCGCTGCCTTATGCGCTCATCGACCGTGTTCACGGTCGGCGGAATTCGATGCCCTATTCCCACCACATTCACAATTCGTGCCAAGCGTGTTGTCGTGTGGTGGCCGCTATTCTCGGGGTATGTCGATGTCGTCGTTCGGCGTTTCCGGTCATCCGGTGGTGGCCGCGCTGGGCGTTGTGGGCGAGGCGTTGGACAAGGCCGCCGCTGCGGATGTGTGGTCGCTGTCCGATGATGATCTGGCGGCGACGGTTGTGGCCTGTGAGGTGTTGGCGGCGCGGCAGGCGGCGTTGTCGCTGCGGTTGGTGCGGGAGGCCGACGGCCGCGATCTAGGCCGCCGACTGGGCGCCACGTCGACGGCGGCGTGGCTCAAGGACCGGCTGCGGCTACGGCAGGGGGAGGCGAAGATGCGGGTGGAGTTGGCTAACGGGCTCGACCCGGACGTCGCGGCCGGGCCGGTCGACTTCGCGGCCAACGTCGCCACGGCCGGGCCGAGGTCGATGCCGGCGACCGCGACGGCGCTGGCCGCCGGGGCAGGTGTCGACCGAGCATGCGCAGGTGATCGCCACGACGATGGTGGACCTGCCCGGTGGGCTCAGCACCGAGCAGGAACGGATCGCGGAGACGAACCTGGCCGGCTGGGCGGTCGTGCACGACCCGGTCACCGTCGGCCACCTGGGCCGCCACCTGATCCACGCCCTGGACACCCAGACATTGGCCGAGCGGGAGCAGCGGGCCTACGCGCGGCGTGAACTGCGGCTGACCGACACCGGCGACGGCACCAGCCGAGTGT
>DATHII010000020.1:0-5201 GCA_035316885.1 Jiangellaceae bacterium
GGGTGACGCCTCAGGGCTCGCGCTTCTCGATCCGAGTCCACCCGGTCCAACCACGTTCGGCGAGTAGCTTTCGCAGCCGCGGGACGGCGGGGTGGGTAGCATCGGCGAACGAGTCCATCAGGCGGATGAACGCCGCGTCCGGCATGTGCTCGTCTTGCCAGTCCAGCTCCCCGCTGGCCGCCGCGTGCTCGGCCAGCTCGCTCATCAGGTCGGCGATCTGCCGCAGGAGTTGCTCGTCGTCCCCGTTCTCGGCGATCCGACCGATGAGCTGGTAGAGCCGGACGATCTTCGGGTTGGCCAGCTGGGCCACCTTGTCGGCCATGAGCGCCGGGAGCGCTTCCGGCCATCGCGCCGCCATCAGGATCCAGGCATCTCGCTCGGGCTCGATGATCGCCTCCGGTGCTCCGGTGGCGCGCAGGCGGTTCAGGTAGTCGACCACCTCTATTGGGAGAGCCAACGAATCGCCGGAGCCCAGCTGCGCGATCCGCCGGCGGTGCTCCTGGAGCGCGCGGATCTGCGCACGTAGCTGCCGGTCGATCTCGGCGGTCGCGGCGGCGAACGTCTCCGGGTCGGCGTCGAGTAGCTCGCGGACCCGGGCCAGCGGGACGCCGGCCTCGGCCAGGGTGCGGATCCGGATGAGTCGCACGACCGCGGCGGCGTCGTAGGTCCGGTAGCCGGAGGCGTCGCGCTCCGGCTCTGGGAGCAGTCCGATCTGGTGGTAGTGCCGCACCGCGCGGATGGTCACCCCGGCGTAGGACGCCAGCCGTCCGATCGTCAGCATGCCCTCAGCCTGCCCGAAGGAGACACATCCTTAGGCGATCTTGCGGTGGTAGGTGGCCATCGCGAGGGCGTACGCGACGATGAGGATGCCGAGGCACCAGGCGAGGGCGATCCAGATGTCGGTGCTGACTGGCTGCTGTGTGAACAGGTCGCGGATCGTGTTGACGATGGATGTCACCGGCTGGTTCTCGGCGAAGGCGCGCACCGGGCCGGGCATGGTGTCGGTGAGCACGAACGCCGAGCTGATGAACGGCAGGAAGATGAGCGGGTAGGAGAACGCGCTCGCGCCGTCAACGGTCTTCGCGGACAGGCCGGCGATGACGGCGAGCCAGGTCAACGCCACGGTGAACAGGATCAGGATGCCGGCGACCGCGAGCCAGGCAAGCACTCCCGCCCCCGAGCGGAAGCCCATGAGGAGTGCGACGAGTACGACGACCACGACCGAGATCAGACCGGCGACCAGCGAGGTCAGCACGTGCGCCCAGAGCACGGATGACCGTGCGATCGGCATGGACTGGAATCGCTCGAAGATGCCGCTCTGCATGTCCGTGAAGAGCCGGAAGGCGGTGTAGGAGATGCTCGAGGCGATCGTGATGAGCAGGATGCCGGGCAGCAGGTAGTTCACGTACTGGTCCGACCCGGAGCTGATCGCGCCGCCGAACACGTAGACGAACAGCAGCATGAGGGCGATCGGCATGATCGTGGTTGTGATGATGGTGTCCGGGCTGCGCGTGATGTGGCGCAGGGACCGTCCCGTCAGGAGGGCGGTGTCACCGAAGAAGCGCTTGGTCATCGCTGTTCCTTACTTGTTGGTGCCGACGCTGCGGTCGCCGGCGTCGGCGTCCTGGCCGGTGGCTCCGACGACGGCGAGGAAGACGTCCTCGAGGGTCGGCTGCTTCTCGACGTACTCGACCTTGGCGGGCGGGAGGAGCTGCTTCAGCTCGGCGAGGGTGCCGTTGGCGATGATCCGTCCCTCGTGCAGGATTGCGATCCGGTCGGCGAGCTGTTCGGCCTCGTCCAGGTACTGCGTGGTGAGCAGCACCGTCGTGCCCTGCCCAGCGAGCTCCTTGACGCTGTTCCACACTTCGATGCGAGCTTGAGGGTCGAGCCCCGTGGTCGGCTCGTCCAGGAAGATCGCCGGTGGGTTCCCGATCAGGCTCATCGCGATGTCCAGGCGGCGACGCATCCCTCCGGAGTACGTCGCCACCCTCCGCTTGGCCGCGTCGGTGAGCTGGAAGCGGGCCAGTAGGTCATCCGCGATGTGGACGGCGTCTTTCACGCGCCGCAGCCGGGCCATCAGGATCAGGTTCTCGCGTCCGGTGAGGATCTCGTCCACGGCCGCGAACTGCCCGGTGAGGCTGATGGACTCTCGCACGTTCGCCGCTTGCGTGGCGACGTCGAAGCCGGCGACGGTGACCGTCCCCGCGTCCGCCTTTAACAGCGTGGACAGGATCCTCACGACCGTGGTCTTGCCTGCGCCGTTGGAGCCGAGCAGGGCGAAGATGCTGCCCCGCGCCACGTCGAAGTCCACGCCGCGCAGCACGTGCAGCTCGTCATACGACTTCTCCAGGGCGTGCACGTGGATCGCGGGCCCCCGGACCTGCTCGGTTGTCATCTGGATATCTATGGACATGACGACAGCGTGCAGGGTTGACGCTGCGTCAAGGTCAAGCCCCGCGAGCAAGGAGCGCAGTCTGTTCAGGTTCCGGGGAGTGGCGTCAAGGCTGATCCTTCGCTCGCTCATCGGCAGAAGAGGATGTTGGCGAGGTGCCTGCAGTGGTTACTCCCGCTCGCGCAGCGGCCGGTAGTTGGCGTGGAAGATTCGCTGTCCAAACCGCTTGAGCAAAAGGTTGCGGGCGGCGGGGTAAAGCATGCGGGTGCGGTCCCGGCGGTGCGTTTGCCGGAGTACCCAGTCGGTGCGGGGGCGACGGCGGCGTTCGTACGCCGCAAACGCGTCGGGGATGCTGTCGGCCGCGGTGAGGGACTCGGCCAGGACGATGGCGTCCTCCAGCGCCATTGCGGCGCCTTGGGCCATGTTGGGTGAGGTAGCGTGCGCGGCGTCGCCGATGAGCAGCACGGCACCGTGCGACCAGGAGTCGAGGACGACCTCCTCAACCGCGCCGGCCTGCCCGGTGCCGTTGCTGGCTTCGTCGAGCGCGTCGAGCAGGGTGGGCACCGGCTCGGCGTACCCGGCCAGAAGCTCGCGCAGCGGCGGCGGTGGGGAAGTGAGCGGCCCATCGCAGTAGCAGTACATCCGTCCGCCGCCGATCGGGATCGTCAGAAACGACGAGTTCTGATCGAGCAGCACCGACCACATCGGCGCCGCTTCGGGCCGTGCGACGACGAAGCGGCGCGCGTATTGGCCGACCGGGCGCGGCGTAGGGGCATCGAAGACCAGCCGCCGCACCGTTGAGTGCAGTCCGTCCGCGCCCAGGACGAGGTCGTAGCGGTCACTGCCGCCGTCGCTGAACTTGACTGTGACACCTGCGTCGTCGACGGTCAGCGCCTGCGGGCTGTGTCCCCACCTGATCGGCACGTCGCGGGCTCCGGCGAGCAGCACCTGATTCAACTCTGCCCGATGCAGCGCCAGGCAGCGGCCGACACCGTTCCACACGTCGGCCATCTCGATGTCGAAGAGCAGCCGTCCACGGTGGTCGGCGACGCGTTGCCGCTCAATGCACACCGCGAACTCGGCCACCTGCGCGCCAAGCCCGAGACTGTTGAGGGCACGTACCGCGTTGCCGGGCAGGTAGATCCCGGTGCCCTCGCTCATCGGCGCGGCAGCGCGTTCGATGATCTCGACCGCCGCGCCCCAACCGCGCAGCGTGCGAGCCGCCGCCAGCCCGGCAATGCCGGCGCCGACGATGAGAACTCGAACACCGTCGCCCCGCATGTGCCCTCCATGGTCTGTGGTCTTGGACAGTCATGACTTCCTCGTCAGGCCATGTGGGGGGAGGACGGCCGCCCGTGTCGCGGCGCCCATCCCAGGGACGCGGCTATGCCGCAGGTTGCCGAGCAGGACGCGGAGCGCCGTGGAGGGTCGGAACACCCGCTTGGACGGGGCCTGGAGTGCGACGACTCGCATGAACTGCTCAGCCACCGCGGGGTCACGCTCGGCCGCGATCAGCACCCGGTTGACATAGGCGTTGATGACCCGGACGGGTAACGGCCGCGGTCCCTTCACCTGCGGCAGGGCCAGATCGGCGCCGACCGTCAGCTGCCAGGCCATGTCGACCGGTCTTGCGGCGGCCCGGAAGAACCGCCGGGCCAGGTCATGGTCGCCGCCGGCCAGCGAGTCCCGCAGGGCCTCCGCCTGCAGCGCGGCGACCGACATGCCCAGGGCGTACGCCGGGTTCGTGCTGCAGATCGCGTCGCCGAAAACGAGCAGCCCAGCCGGGAAGCGGCGCAGCCGCTCGTAGCGGCGGCGAACGTTGGCCGGGAACCGGTGGGCGACGATGTCGTCGAACGGCTCGGCGTCGCGGATCGCGGCGAAGACGTCCGGCGGGGCGATGGCCTCGACGAAGGCGAGGAAGCCTTCGGGGTCGGTCGGCGGGTGGTGTCCGTCGTACCCGATCGCCGTCAGGATCCACCGGTCCTGTTCCTGCGCGAACAGCACGAAGCCGGTGGGCCGGCCCGGCTGGGCACCGATGGAGACCATCTTCTGTCCGCCCAGTGCGCCCGGGCGCAGCCGTAGGTGTCGAGTGGCGTACTTCAACTGGATCGTGAGCTGCTCTTCCGACGGCTGGTCGTAACCGATCGTCGCCAGCCAGGCAGGCGTACGGCCGCCGCGTCCTGTCGCGTCCACGACGAGGTCGGCGTTGAGGGTCTCCTCGGCGCCGTCGGCGCCGAGATGCAGGAGCCGTACCCCGGTGACGCGGTCTCGAGCCGCGGTCGTGACGAGCCCGACGATCTCGCAATGGTCGACGATCTCGACCGCGGGCAGCCCCCGGACCCGCGCGCGTACGTGGCCTTCCAGGTACGGCCGGGCAGCTTGACAGATGAAGGGCTGCCCGGGGCGGCCGCTGAGGCAGAGCAGATGACCGCCCGGCGCGAAGCGCAGTTCCGCGAAGTCCCGGATCACCGGCAGACCCCCGGCGATCATGTCCTGGACCAGGCCGGGAAAGAGTTCGTCGAGGATCTGCGTCCCTCGGGGTACCAGCAGATGGGCGTGCCGACCCTGGGGGACACCCCGCCGATTCTGCGTCGTCTCCAACAGCGGGTCGCGTTCCGCAACCGTGACTCGCTCGTACGCGTCGGCAAGCACCCGTGCGGCGAGAAGCCCGGCCATGCCGGCCCCGAGGACCACCGCGTGGTCACCGATCTTCGGCATCTTTGACCTCCCGCGTCGTGACGCGTGCTGCGAGGCTAGGAAGGCAGGGGGTGTGGCGGCTTCGGGGAAACCACCCAAACGCCGGGCAGCG
>DATHII010000021.1:0-7819 GCA_035316885.1 Jiangellaceae bacterium
CGGTGGATCCGGGTTTAGCGACCTCGGTACGCCGGGTCACGGCCTGGCTACGGCGGCGTCACCGTGGCTTCTGGCGTCGGTGCGTCGTCGCCGAGGGCGTCCGCTCCCCGGGCGGCCTGCTGAAACCAGAGCTGCGGCAACACGGCGCCGGCGAGGGTAGCGTCTCGGTGATGGCGGACCAAGGCGTCCGGAGCAGACTGGCCGCAGCGGTGGCGGCGTTCGCCAGCAATGCGCACAACCCGAACCTGCGGCGCGCCCAACTAAGCTTCTTCGGGGCCTGGACGGCCGAGTGGGCGTTCACCGTGGCGTTGGGGATCGTCGCATACCGGGATGGTGGCGCGACGGCTGTCGGGCTGGTGGGACTGCTGCGCATGGTGCCGTCTGCCCTGGTGGCGCCCATCCTGGCGCCGTTGGCCGACAGGGGGCGCCGGGAACACGTCCTGGTTTTGGTGTCCGCCGCGCGTGGTGTGGCGACCGCGGGGGCCGCGGTCGTCGTCGGCGTGGCCGGCCCGCCGCAGATCGTCTATGTGTTGGCGGTGTTCTCGACCATCGCCGCCACCCTCTACCGGCCGGCGCATTCTGCACTGCTCCCATCGCTGTGCCGTACTGGATATGAGCTGGCCAGCGCAAACGTCGTGCGCGGCCTGTTGGACTCGGTCGCCACGCTGGTGGGCCCGCTGCTGGCCGCGGTGCTGCTTCAGTTCACCAACATCACCGTGGTGTTTGCCGTTGCCGCCGGCGCCTCGCTGTGGGCAGCGGTTCTGATGATGCGCGTGCGATATGAAGCACCGCCGCGCCCATCAGCCCCGAGGGAGCATCTGGTGGCCGAGGCCGTCGACGGTGTACGGGCGGTCGTCCGGAACCACGACCTGGCACTGCTCGTCGGTCTCGCCGTGGCTCAAAGCTTTACCCGCGGGGCATGGACCGTCTTCACCGTCGTGGTGGCCATCGACCTGCTCGGAACCGGCGAGCCGGGTGTCGGCACACTCACGGCTGCTGTGGGCGCGGGCGCAGTGCTCGGCTCGCTGGCGGCGTCGCTGCTGGTCGGGACGCGCAGGCTGGCCGGATGGTTCGGCATGGGGATTGCCCTGTGGGGTCTGCCCATCGCGCTGATCGGGGTCTTCCCGGCGGAAGCGCCGGCGTTGGGCCTGCTGGCCTTCGTCGGCATCGGCAACGCGCTGGTGGACATCGGCCTGTTCACGCTCATGGCCAGGCTGGCCCCTGACGACGTCCTCGCGCGCGTCTTCGGTGTCTTGGAGAGCCTGGGCGCGCTGACTGTCGGACTTGGGGCGATCGTTGCCTCGCTGATGATCGAGCTGTCCGGCCTGCGCGTGGCATTGGTCGTCGTCGGCTTGGTCTGCCCTGTGCTCGTGACAGCTGCGTGGCACCGGCTGCGTCGACTCGACCGGTCCATTGGGGTCCGCGACAACGAGATCGGGCTGCTGCAAGGGGTGTCGATGTTGAGCCCGCTGCCCCTCCCTGCCATCGAACAGCTCGCCCGGGGTCTGGAACCAGTCTCCGTGCTCACGGGCCACGTCGTCTTCAACCAAGGCGACGTCGGCGACCGCTTCTACGTGATCGAGTCGGGCGAGGCGGAGGTGATCGGAGACGGTCGTCTGGTCGCGACGCTCGGTCAAGGGCAGGCGTTCGGAGAAATCGCGCTGCTTCGACGAATCCCGCGGACGGCAACGGTGCGGGCCGTCAGTGCGCTCCGGCTCCAAGCGCTGACCAGCGACCATTTCCTGCCGGTCGTCACCGGTTTCACGCCGAGCGCGCGCGAGGCGGGAACGGCCATCGACGCTATGCTCGACCGCTACGCCCCGCGCGACGGTCATCAGGAGCCGAACGGATGACCATGTCTTCCGTCGTCTCCGTGTTTCCTATGATCTCCGAATGGACTCGGGCCGCGCGCTTCTCTTGATCGCCGACATCGGCGGCTACACCGAATACATGCGCTTCCACCGCGCCAGCCTGAGCCTCGCTCACGCCGAGGCAACAACCGCACGTCTGCTCAAGAGGGTGGTCGATGCCGCCGGCGACTTCGACCTGATCGAGATCGAAGGCGACGCCGCGTTCCTCTTCCGCCAGGCTGGAGCGCTGGATGGCGCCGCAACGGTCGCCAAAACCACCCAGGCTGCCGTGGCCATGCACCGGGCCTTCCACGCCGAGCGGCGTCTGGTCGAGCTGAACCTGTGCCCCTGCGATGGTTGTGCCGGGACCGGCGACCTGAAGCTGAAGTTCGTCGCGCACATAGGAGAGGTCGCGACTCAGAAGATCAAGCGCCGACGAAAGCTGGTCGGCATCGACGTCATCCTCGTCCATCGGCTGCTGAAGAGCCCCGTGCAGGTCCCCGAATACGTGCTTCTCTCCGAGGATCTCTATCGAAGCGGCGATGCCGCTCTGCCCGACCCCGTGCACGAGATCACCCAGGACCTCGAGGGGGTTGGACCGGTTCGCGCCTACTTCGTGGAGGTCGAGGACCTCGTCGGTCCGCTCCCTCCGGTGCCGGATCCCTCCCCGCTGCGGCGCCTCCGCGAGACGGTTGGCATCCTCGCGCGCGGCCTGCCATACATGCTGGGCCTCCGACGGCGAGATCCCATCTCTCAAGCTCACTGAAGCCTCCGCCGCTCCTTCTTCGTCTTTTCCGCAGCGCGCATGCACAACAAACGCCGTCACCGCCGAGCAACGCACCGGTCTGAGCACCGAGGAGGCCTGGCAGGCGCAGACGCCGATGATCGAGAGTGCGATGAGCACCGGGCGGTGCCAAGAGCCACCGAGGCCGCGCGGTTAGACGAAGTGCATCTCGATTCCGTCGGGCTCGTCCTCCACGAGATGGTCACAGGTCGGGCAGTACCACCTCGCCTCGACGGGGGTGCCGCAGGCCGGGTGTCGGGGTGCATCAGCGGAGCCGGCGTGCCCGGCCCCCCACTGCGCCAAGAGGCGGAGAGTCCCGGCGAGTTCCATGCCCTCCGCGGTCAGCTCGTATGCGGCGCGGGGCGGCCGCTCAGAGTAGGGCCGCGAAACCAGGAGCGCGTCGCGCTCGAGCCGTTTGAGGCGGTCCGACAAGATATTCGGCGCGATCCTCGGGATCTGCTCGAGCAGGTCGTTGAACCGCCGGGATCCGCCGAGCAAGGCCTGCACGACGAGGAGCGTCCACCGGTCGCCGACGCGAGCCAACGCCTCGGCGAGCGGAGAGGAGGACGGCCCGCGTCCGGGAGGCTCCCGTTCGCTCATCGACGAATCGTATCCATGAGGGCTTGACGTTCCTGTGGTGAATAGTAACTTGCAAGCTACTACTTACAACTGAGGAGTCCCAATGGGAGCGCTTGATGGGATTCAGGAGGAGATCCGGCGAGTGGCCGAAGGAGCCGGTGACGCGGTCGTCGGCATCGGGCAGCGCTGGGGCGTCGGATCCGGCGTGCTGATCGGCAGTGGGCAAGTGCTGACCAATGCGCACAATGTGCGCGGTGAGGAGGTCAGTGTCACGTTCGCCGACGGGCGCACGGCAGCCGGCCGGATCCGCGGGCTGGACCTCGACGGAGATCTCGCCGTTGTCGAGGTCGAGACCGGAGATTCGCCGGCCCTGGAGTGGGCGACCGACGGTCCCCCTGGACTCGGCACCCCCGTCTTCGCGCTCGCCAACCCGGGTGGGCGGGGGCTGCGCGTGACGCTGGGCTTCGTGACCGGCGTTGAACGCAGCTTCCGGGGCCCTCGTGGCCGCCGCATCACGGGAAGCGTCGAACATGCTGCACCGCTGCTGCCCGGCTCGTCCGGCGGGCCGATAGTCAGCGCGGAGGGAAGGTTGCTCGGGATCAACACGAACCGCCTCGACGAGGGGTTCTACCTCGCGATCCCAGCAGATGAGAGCCTGCGGACACGCGTGGACGCGCTTGCACGCGGCGAGTCGGCCGCGCGGGTCCGTCTCGGTGTCGGGGTCGCACCGGCGCACGTCGCCAGGCGCCTGCGGCGCGCCGTCGGTCTTCCAGCGGCCGACGGGCTACTCGTTCGACACGTGGAGGACGGCAGCCCGGCGTCGCGGGCCGGGCTCGCGCAGGGCGACCTGATCGTGCAGGCGGCCGGCGTTCCGGTTCGCGGCATGGATGATCTCTTCGAGGCGCTCGAGACGGCGGGAGATGGTGAGATCGAGCTGACGACCGTCCGCGGCACCGACGAACGGACGGTCCAGGTACGGTTCGGCGAGGCTGCCGGAAGTGGGCCGGACGGTGATGGCTGACACACATGCCGGGGCGACGGTCCTGGTCGTCGGCGGCACGGGAACCGTCGGGGGGCGCGTGGTCCGCGAGCTCGTGAGCCGAGGCACACCCGTGCGGGCGCTCGTGCGGGAGGGAAGTGACGCGACCCGGCTGACCGCACAAGGCGTCGAGGTCGTGCGCGGCGACTTGGTCGACCCAGCCTCGCTCGAGCCGGCGCTCGACGGCGTGCACGCACTGGTGACAACGGCGGCCGGCTACCTGCGGCGGCGCAAGGGCGACTCGTTGGCTGCCGTCGACGACCGTGGCAACCGGAACCTGGTCGACGCAGCACGCAGGGCCGGCCTGGGCCGGTTCGTGTTCACCAGCATCCTTACGTGCGACAAGGCGCCGGGCGTGCCGCACTTCTGGCAGAAGAAGCTGATCGAGGAATACCTCGAGGCCAGCGGGGTTCCCTTCGTCGCGTTGCGCCCGGGCGCCTTTGTCGGCGCCTGGGACTTCTGGACGCGCGGCCTGCGGAAGGGCCGCTTCACGGCGCTGGGTTCGTCGTCCGTCCGTTGGACGTATGTCCACGTCGACGACGTCGCCCGCTACCTCGCACGAGCCGTGGACGAGCCCCGAGCGGTCGGCAGGCGGATCGACATCGGGACGGATCGACCGGTGTCAGCGCAGGAAATCGCCGACATATTCGCCGGCATCCTCGGCCGCGATATCGCGGTACGCAGCCTTCCTTGGCCGCTACTGAGTGTCCTGATGCGACCAGTGGGGCTGCTCAGCGAACGGGTGAGGGATCTCCGCGCCATGATCGAGTACTTCCACACCGGTGAGTACGTTGCCGACACCTCCGTGCAGGCGGAGCTCTTCGGCGACGTACCAACCATCGAGGACACGCTGCGCCGCTACGTCGCCGAGGCCGGTCTCATGGCGGCGGCTCGGTGATGACATGCAGGGCGGCGCCGGCAACGCGGGACGCTCAGTGAGCCCCGAACCTGGGAAGGACATGACTCGGACGCGGCCACCCCCGGCTTGAGGATGATGCGGTGCCCCGCGCGGAGCAAACGCTCGTCGTTAGTGATCAGAATCCGGACCCCATACGCGGTCGGAGCCCAGTGGCGGGCGAAGCTGGCACGGCCCGATGCGATGCCGCTGCGTAGAAGTACTCATATTCGACGGCTCGTCGTCATGGTTGTTTCTCCCGAAGCGGATGCGCTGCCGCCCGCCTAGCGTCGGAAACGAAGGATCACAAGGCCGCGCAGAGGAGCAAGACATGAACAATCGTGATCGCTTGTTGGCAGGACTACCGGTGAGTGACAATCGCCTGCAGCTGGCCGGCATCTCGACCGCAGTCCTCGAAGGTGGTGCCGGTCCCCCCGTTGTCCTACTCCACGGTCCTGGAGAGTTCTCTGCCGTGTGGGGGCGGGTGATCCCGGAATTGGTCACGAGCAACCGAGTCGTCGTTCCGGACCTACCCGGTCACGGTGCCTCCGGTCTGCCAGGCGGCCGCCTGGACGCTGAGCACGTGCTCACCTGGCTGAGTGATCTTATCGAGCGGACCTGCGACCGTCCACCCACCGTCGTCGGACATCTGCTCGGCGGCGCCATTGCCCTCCGGTTCGCCGCCAATCGTCCGGATCGGGTGCGCAGCCTGGTGCTCGTCGACACCTTCGGGTTGAGCTGGAACCGGCCGACACTGCGGTTCGCAGCGCCGCTGCTCGCCTTCATCGTCCGGCCGACGGAGCGCACACGAGACCGCTTCCTCGACAAGTGCTTTGTCGACTTCGACGGCGTGCGCGAACAGTTCGGGGATCAGTGGGATGCCTTTGGCGCCCAGGCGCTCGAGTGGGCGAAATCCAAGGCCTCCAAGGCGACCCTGCGAAGCCTGATGTCGGGGTTCGGCCTGCGTCCGATAGCCGCCGCAGATCTCGCGCAGATCACCGCGCCGACGTCGCTCATCTGGGGACGGCACGACCTGCAAACTCCGCTCCGGGTCGCGGAGGCCGCCAGCGCCAGATACGGCTGGCCGTTGCACGTCATCGAAGGAGCGCGCGACGACCCCTTCTTCGAACAGCCGGTAGCCGCGCTTCGCGCGCTGTTTACCGAACTACCCGCCGACGCCGAACAGGAGGCTGAGCACTAGTTCCGGTGGCGCCCACATCGACTCGACATGCGACCGTGATCCGGTGTCTCAGCACCCGGCCGTGACGGGCCACACGAGGCAGCGGGCAGGCCGACATCAAGATGACCCAGGATCAGCCTTGGGCGGATGTACGCCGCGTCGAACGGGTCTCGGCGCGCTTGGGTCGCCCGAGTCCTATCCCAGGCCGACCTCTCCCGAACGGGAAGCCTGACGTGACGTGCAGTCATGGTGCAATTGATCAGCCTGTGGATACCCGAAGGTGTTGTCGGTGGCGTCCACTAGAGTCGAACACATGTTCCAAGACGCAGTGGAGATCCGGGACCGGTTGACCACTCTTGTCGATCGGATGGATCCAGACGCTGTGTCCGGGTCGGCGGCCCGCGAGTTGTGGGGCGCGTTGGATGCGTCGGAGCGGCTGTGCGCGGCCGGGAAGACGCTGCTGGCCCGGCGGATCGCCGCCACCCACCGGCCGGAGAAGGCTGGGGCCAAGACCGCGGCGGAGGAGTTGGCCCGGAGGTCCGGCACGTCCACCGGCGCGGCCAAGGATTCGCTGGACATGTCGTCGCGGCTGCCCGGCCAGCCCGGTGTCGATGGTGCGCTGCGACGCGGTGAGTTGTCCATGGCGCAGGCCGCGGTCGTCTCGGCTGCGGTGGCGGCGAACCCGGCTGAGGAACATCGGCTGCTGGAGTTGGCCCGGCGGGTCTCGGTTCCGGAGCTGCGCGACGAATGTGCGCGGGTGCGCGCCGCAGCCGACCCGGACCCGGCGGCAACGAACCGGCGGCTGCACGTTCAACGGCGGTTGCGCCGGTGGACCGATGGCGAGGGATTCTGGAACCTGCACGCCAAGGGAACCCCGCAGACCGGTGCCGCGTTCAGCGCCGTCCTGGATGCGCTCACCGACCAGGTGTTCAGATCCGCCCGCGGGGCCGGCCGCATGGAGCCGGTGGAGGCGTACGCATTCGACGCGCTGATGGTGCTCGCCGACCAGGCTGTCGACCGGCCGGCCGCCAGCGCCCCCAGCGCACCGGCGACGGGCACCGAAGTCGGCCAGGGTTCCGCCGGGACAGGTCCTCGAGGTGAGGCCGGAACGAACTACGGCAACTCCGAATCAAGCGTGGCAGCCAACGACCAGAGTGCCTCGGCGGTCTCGCGTGAAGCGAACGCCAATCGCGGTGAGCTCGATCGGCTGGACGGCCGGCCAGACGCTGACCTGCCGGCGCCACGGCTCCCTGAGCGGCTGAACCCGCGGTATCTGGCGCTGCTGCGCGTCGATGTGGCGGCCCTGCGCCGCGGCCGGGTTGCCGGCGGCGAACTCTGCGAGATCCGCGGCGTCGGCCCGGTACCGGTGCCGGTGGCCGAGGCGCTGCTCGGGCAGGCCGTGCTCCATCTGGTCATCACCCGCGGGACCGACGTGCTCAACGTGACTCACCTGGGCCGCGGACCCACCACCGCGCAGAAGATCGCCCTGGCA
>DATHII010000022.1:0-32444 GCA_035316885.1 Jiangellaceae bacterium
CACCTCGCCGTCCTTGACGACGTACTCCTTGTCGCGGTGGAACAGCTCCTTGGCCTTGATCGAGTTGTTGAGGAACTGGATCAGCGGCGTGTTGGCGCTCTCGTAGAGGTTGTCGATGCCCAGCCAGTCCTCGACCCGCTCAATACCCGACTCGAGAATGCCGACGGTTCGCTTCTTCTCGTCGACCTCGTAGTCGGCCTCGCGGCGCAACCGTCCGGCGATCTTGGAGAACTCGGTGTACCAGCGGGTGGGCTGGTCGGCCGGGCCGGAGATGATCAGCGGAGTACGGGCCTCGTCGATGAGGATCGAGTCGACCTCGTCGACGATCGCATACGGGTGGCCACGCTGGACCATGTCCTCCGCGCGCAGGGCCATGTTGTCGCGCAGGTAGTCGAAGCCGAACTCGTTGTTCGTTCCGTAGGTGATGTCGGCGGCGTACGCGACCCGACGCTGCGCCGGGGTGAGCCCGGCGAGGATGACCCCGACCTCGAGCCCGAGGAACCGGTGCACCCGGCCCATCCACTCGGAGTCGCGTTGAGCGAGGTAGTCGTTGACGGTGACGATGTGGACACCGTTACCCGCGAGCGCGTTGAGGTAGGCCGGCAGCGTCGAGACCAGGGTCTTGCCCTCACCGGTCTTCATCTCGGCGATGTTGCCCAGGTGGAGGGCGGCGCCGCCCATGATCTGGACGTCGTAGTGGCGCTGACCCAGTGTCCGCTGGGCGGCCTCGCGTACGGTCGCGAACGCCTCAGCCAGCAGGTCGTCGAGGGTCTCGCCGTCTGCGAGCCGGGATCGGAACTCGTCGGTCTGCCCGCGCAGCTCGGCGTCGGAGAGGGCGGCGAAGTCGTCCTCGATGGCGTTGACCTGGGCGACCACGCCCTCGAGGCGCTTGATGATCTTGCCTTCGCCGGCGCGGAGGATCTTGTCGAACAGGACAGGCACGCGGGTCAACTCCTATACGATTCGTTCGGCGCGGGGGGCCAGTGGGTCGCGGTGGGGGTTCACATAGACCTAACGCATCATCGTACGTCGAGGTGTCCGGAGGATGCCGCGACGGATGGCAGCGCAGTCGACGAGCCCGGCCATCGGCCGCGACGACATCGGGGTTCAGCGTCGACCGGCAGAACAGGGCAGGATGCCCGGATGCGTCCGTTCGAACTGCAGGACGACGAGGTTCTGCTCGCGGCCCCCACACGCGACGACGTCGACCGTCTCACCGACCTGTGCCAGGACGAGCACGTCCAGCGCTGGACGACGGTGCCCGTTCCTTACCGCCGCCGCGACGCCGACTGGTTCGTGCGCGAGATCGTCGGGCCAGGTTGGGACACCGGCCTGGAGCTGTCCTGGGCGGTGCGCGACCCGGCCGATCGCCGGGTCCTGGGCATGGTCGGTGTGCGCCTCGACGGCGACGGGTCCGGCGAGGTCGGCTTCTGGCTCGGCGCCGAGGCACGAGGGCGCGGTCTCATGAGCCGAGCGGTCGGGCTGGTGGCGTCGCACGCGCTCGAGCCGGACGGGCTGGGGCTGGCGCGGGTGCTCTGGTACGCCCACGTCGGCAACTGGGCCTCCAGGCGGGTGGCATGGCGGCTCGGCTTCCGGTTCGAGGGCACCGTCCGATCCCATCTCGTCCAGAGAGGAGAACGACGCGACGCCTGGGTCGCGACCCTGAGGCCCGACGACCCCAGGGAGCCGTCGCGTCCGTGGTTCGACGTTCCCACCCTGCGCGGTGACGGCGTGGTGCTCCGGCGCTGGGCCGACGCCGACGCCGACGCCGCCGTCGAGGCATGCACCGACGCGGTCACGCGGCACTGGCTCGGCGGTCTGCCCGACCCGTACACCCGCGAGACCGCACTCGGCTACATCGCGGGTCGCGAGGAGGACCACGCGACCGGCCAGGGCGTCCACTGGGCGGTGGCGCTGTCCGACGACGGCGCGGCGGCGGGTTCGTTCTCGCTGATGGGCGTCGACAACGCCCACGGATCGGGCAGCGCCGAGGTCGGTTACTGGGTGCACCAGTCGGCCCGTGGGAAGGGCGTGGCGACCGAGGCGGTGCGCCTGATGACCGGGCACGCATTCGCCCCGGTCGACGCCGGTGGCCTGGGCCTACGCCGCCTGGTGCTCGCCCACGCGTCGGGGAACGACGCGTCGGCGAAGGTCGCGCTGCGCAACGCCTTCCGGCATACCGGCACTGAGCGTGCGGCCGAGCGGCTCGGCGACGGAACCTGGGCGGACCTGCTCTGGTACGACCTGTTGGCGACCGATCCCCGTTGACGTGGGTCAGGCGACGGACGGCAGCGCCGCGACAAGTGCACCGGCGAGGTCGCCGCGGCCACTGACGACCACATCGCCGAGGTCGAGCCATACCGCGAGCGTCACCAGCTCGGCCGCCAGCTCCTGCGCGGTCTCGGGGGGAGCGCCCGGCTCGATCCAGGCGGCCTGGACGCGGAGCACCCGGGCCTGCCGGTCGGCTTTGAGGTCGACCCGGCCGACGAGCCGGTCGCCGAGCAGGAAGGGCAGGACGTAGTAGCCGTACACGCGATCCTTCGGCGGGACGTAGATCTCCAGCCGGTAGCGGAACCCGAACAGGGCCTCGGTGCGGGCCCGCTCCCAGACCAGCGAGTCGAACGGGCTGAGCAACGCCCGGGCGGACACCCGCCGGGGAAGCCGGGCGTCGGGGTGCAGGTACGCCGGACGCTTCCAACCCTCGACCGTCACCGGCAGGAGCTCACCCGCATCGACGAGCTCGCCGACGGCCCGGCGGGCCTCCGCCACGCCGAGGCGGAAGTAGTCGCGCAGGCACTGCTCGGTGCCCACGCCGTGGGCCCAGGCCGCGATCCGGACCAGCTCCCGGTGCGCCTCGTCCGGCGTGGGCGTGGGCGCCGCGACCACCTCGGGCGGCAGCACGCGCTCGGGGACGTCGTACAGCCGCTCGAACCGCCGCCGACCGGCCGCAGTGACCTCACCGGCCCAGAACAGGTACTCCAGTGCCCGCTTGACCAGCGACCAGTTCCATCCCCACTCGCCGGTGGGCCGCGGGGCGTCGTGCTCGATCTCACCGGCGGTCACGGGCCCGTGGCGTCGGACCTCGTCGAGTACCCACCGCACGAACTCCGGCTGCTCGAGGGCGATCCGTCGCATGCCGCCCCACGCATCGTCCACAGCGCTGTCCATGCGCCACCGGAGAAGCGGCTGTGTCTGCACCGGCACCAGCGACGCCTCGTGGGCCCAGTACTCGAACAGCAGGCGAGGCGCCCGGTTCGACGCACTGTCGAGCATCTCCTGCGGGTACGGGCCCACCCGGCTGAACAGCGGCAGATAGTGCGACCGGCACAACACATTGACCGAGTCGATCTGGACGATGCCGACCCGGCCGAGCACGCGGCGCAGCGCACGGCGGTCGGGGCGGAGCGGCCGCGGGTCGGCGAAGCCCTGGGCGGCGAGGGCGATCCGGCGGGCCTGCGACAGGGACAGGCTTGTTCGAACGTGAGCCACGAACGTCGATGTTGCCAGCCGGTACCGACAGGCCGGCCCGGCGACGCGCGCCGCGGTTCAGACGTCGAGGTGGATGACGCCGTAGTCGTAGCCGCGGCGGCGGTAGACGACGCTCGGCATCGCCGAGTCGGCGTCGACGAACAGGTAGAAGTCGTGGCCGACGAGTTCCATCTCGTACAGCGCCTGGTCGAGGCTCATCGGCTTCGCGGCGTGCGTCTTCTCACGCACCACCATCGGACCGTCGCCACCGGACGCGGGCAGTTCGGCCCCGTCGGCATCGTCCGACACCGGGCCGGCGGCCACCGTGGCGCCGTCGACGGCGGCTGTGGCCCGGGAGACCGAGAGTGGTGTGCGCGTCCCGTGGTGGACCCGCCGGCGGTCGGCGGCCTTGCGCAGCCTGCTATGCAAACGGTCGACGGCCAGGTCGAGCGCGGCATAGCGATCATCCGCTGCCGCCTCGGCGCGGACCACCGGTCCCTTCGAGTGGACGGTCAGCTCGATCCGGTCGGACTCGCCGGAGCGGCGCGGGTTGGTCTCCTTCGACACTTCGACGTCGATCCGGATGACCTTGTGGGCGAAGCGCTCCAGCTTGGCAAGCTTGTCGGACACGTGCCGCCGGAACCGCTCGGGCACCTCGGTACGGCGCCCCTTGAGCACGATCTCCACGGGACCTCCCCGGTCTGGTCAGCCAGTCGGGTGGGCACCTCGGCCAGGGCCGGACACCACACCCCGCGTCCGCGGACGGGAGTGGGCGACGGGTGCCATACCGGTCACGGTATCTGCTCCCAGGCGGCTCGGACAGGTGGATCGGACAGAGATCCGCGGACCTCAACCCGCCGCTGCGATGACGGCTGCCCCGCACGGTTCGAGCCCGTCCGCGCGCACCGCCCGGGCGGCCTCGGCCAGCGTCGCGCCGGTGGTCACCACGTCGTCGACGAGCACCACACACCGGTCCCGGAGCACTGGACCGGCGGCTCGGCGCATCGCGATCGCGTCGCGGAGATTCTCCCGTCGTGCGGCCTGCCCGAGGCCCGCTTGGTCGGCGACCCGGCGGCGTTGGCGCAACGCGGGCACCACGGAGCAGTCGTGTCCGGCTCTGCGCAGGACGACACCGGCCCGCCGGGCGATGCGCAGCATCGGGTCGTGGCCACGGCCGCGCACGGCGGCGCGTCCCGAGGGCGCGGGCACCAGGGCAACTGCCCGCGTCGAGCAGGCCGGGCAACCGCCCGGCGCCTCGAGCAGACCGGCGACAGCCACGGCCAGCGCGTCGCCGAGGCACCCGGACAGGCCCAGCCGGCCACGTTCCTTGTGCGCGAGCACCACGGACCTGGCCACGCCGCCGTAGCCCGTGACGGCGGCGACCCGCAGGCCCGCGGGCCGCTGGGCGACCAGCCCCGCCGGCCCGGAGATCTCCTCTGCGCACGCGGCGCACAGCAGACCGGCGGGACCGTCACATCCGGCGCACACACTGCCGAGCGCGAGGTCGCCCACGTCGTCGAGCAGACGCCGCAGGCCGGCGAACCGTGGCGTTCCCATGACCTCAGCGTGGCGCGGGTCAGCCACATCGACTGCCGGTCGTGACGTTTCTGTGGACGACGTTGCGCAGGTCAGCCCGGATAGGCCGGCGCCCTCGCCTCTCCGAGCTCTACCCACCGCAGCGTCGCGTTCTGTTGGCGCAACTGCCCGCCGTCGGTGCCGACGGCCAGTCCCTGCCCGGTTGCCGCCGCCAGCGACACCGCACCCGGCACGACCCCTGCCGGGCGGAGGACCGAGCCGGCGAGGCCCACCCGGAACGGTGCCGCCGCCCCTCCCGCATCCCGGGCGAGGACCGCCACCTCGCCGGGGCCCGCCCACGCCAGGTCGGTCACGGTCCGGTCGAGCTCCAACGCCCTCAGCCCCTCGACCCGCACGGCCTGGCCCTGGTCGGGATCGCGCAGCACGATGCCGATCAGTACCCTGCCCTCGCTGAGGACGGCCACGCGGGTCCCGTCGAAGGACACGGCTAGATCGTCGATCCGCCGGCCGCCGAAGTCGTCCGCGGGCAGCGTCGCGGCCTCGGCACCGAGTTCGGAGACAAGCACCCGCGACCCGCCGGGCGCCTGGTCGACGACCCACACCAGTCCGGTCTGGTCCCAGGACACCGCGACCAGCTCGGTGCCGGTCACCAGCGTCGTCGCCGTGACGTCGTCCTCGAACGAGTCCCAGATCAGCTGGGTTCCGGTCGGGTCGACGACGGCCGCACGTTCGCCCGAGGGATCCACGGCAAGCTCGCGGATGCCGGACAGGGCTCCGAGCGGACCGCCGACGGGAGTGAGCCCCTCGCCGACGACGACGCCCGCGTCCGTCGCGGCGTAGAGATCGCGGTGCCGCGGGAGCATCGCGGGGTCGTACTGCCCGTAGGACTCGACGGCCCCCGATGTCGGGTCGACGTCGGTCAACGGTACGCGGCCCGACGTCACCGCCACCTGCTGGACGGCCTCGACCTGTTCGAGGGTCCAGGCGAGCTGGGCGGCCATCCGTTCGCGCTGCTCGGCCGACGTGTCCGTCGTCGCCTCTGCCGTGAGTTCGACCGACGCCCGTCCCGCCTCGAGGGTCACCGGCACCCCGAGCCGCGTGCTGTCCGGGAACGCGCTCATCACGGCCGGCGCCAGCCAACCCGACGGCCCCTGCAGCAGTGCCTCCGCCAACAGGGTCGTCTCACTGCCCTGGACCGGCACATAGACGGGGTCGGGGACGAGGACCTCGAACTCGGGGTCGAAGAAGTAGCGGTTGTACGCCCGGAACTCGCTCTCGAAGTCCTGCTCGGAGACCAGCAGGCCGGCCGGCGGGTTCGCGATCCGCCATTCACCCTCGACCTGCTCGAGGGTCAGGTCGAAGTCCTCGGTCGTCCCGGCCGGTTTCCTGACGTACCCGTTGGCCGGAGTGATCGTCGCCTGGACAGTCACCGTGACCCGGACCTGCCCGCGTGCGATGGTCACCACCTCGGGATTCGTCGAGTAGATCGTCATCCCGGCAGCCGGCTCCCAGGCGCCAGCGGCGGCGGGCGCGAGGAACTCCCGCGCCGTCGGGTAGTCGCGCTCGTAGGTCGCCATCGCCTCCAGGAACCCCCCGACGATGCCCTCCTCGTCCGCCCCCGGAACGGGCGGGTTCGCCTCGAACCGGACCGACGCCGGCCGTTGCGGTTCGCCGACGGCATCGCCTTCCACGACGCTGCCCGATGTCGGTATGCCCGCACAGCCGGAGAGCAGTACGGCCAGCGCCGTCAGCGCGATCCCCGCACCCGCCCTACGCATGTCGACCTGCCTCGGTCGGCTCGGCCGGTACCGGACCCGTCTGGCGGTAGGGCCCACCCACCCCGTCGAGGCCACCGTCATGTGCGGCGTCGCCGGGAACCAGCGGGATCGGCGACGCGGTGAGGTCGTCGGAGTTGCGGCACGGAAGCGTGAGGCGGAACTGCGAGCCGGCGCCCGGCTCACCCCACGCCTGCAGCCAGCCGCCGTGCAGCCGGGCGTCCTCGAGCGCGATAGCGAGGCCCAGCCCTGTTCCGCCCGTGCTGCGCGCGCGGGCCGGGTCGGCCCGCCAGAACCTATGGAAGACCAGCGACGACTCTCCGGGCTTGAGGCCGACACCGTGGTCGCGCACAGCGATCGCCACCGCGTTCTCGTCCGCCGCCACCCGGACCTCGACGCCGCGTCCCTCGCCGTGCTCGATCGCGTTGACGACCAGGTTGCGCATGACCCGCTCGATCCGGCGCGCGTCGACCTCCGCGACACAGGGGGTCGACGGCACGTCGAGACTGACCTCTGAACCCCTGCGGGCGGCGAGGGGAGCGGCCGCGTCCATGACGGCGTGGACGATGTCGCGCACGTCAACCGCCTCGGCGTTGAGGACGGCGGCGCCGGCGTCGAACCTGCTGATCTCGAGCAGGTCGGCCAGGAGGGACTCGAACCGGTCGAGCTGGGCCTGCAACAACTCTGCCGACCGGCGGACGACGGGATCGTCGAACTCCTCGCGCGACTCGTGCAGCACGTCCGCGGCCATCCGGACCGTCGTCAGCGGTGTACGTAGCTCGTGCGAGACGTCGGAGACGAACTGCTGCTGGACCCGCGAGAGCTCCTCGAGCTGACCGATCTGGCGTTGGAGGCTGCCCGCCATCTGGTTGAAGCTGATCGCCAGCCGGCCGATGTCGTCGCGGTTCTTCACGACCATCCGCTCGGCGAGGCGGCCGGCCGAGAACCGTTCGGCGATCTGAGCCGCCATCCGGACCGGCGTCACCACCTGCCGGGTGACCAGCCCGGCAATGGCACCCAGCAGCAGGACCAGGACCAACCCGGCCGTCGCGAGCGCGGTCCGGACCAGGTCGAGGGTCTGCTCCTGCTCCGTCAGCGGGAACAGGTAGTAGAGGCCGTACCGCTCCCCCGTCGGCGTCAGCACCTGGCCCCCGGCCGCTAGGCCGGGCTCCGCAGCGCGGTCGGGCCCCTGCTCCGAGCCGTAGGTGATCAACGTGTAGGTCCAGAACACCGAGTTCTTGCTCTCGGTCTCGTCGCGCAGCGCTTGGGGCACGCTGCTCGGTTCCACGTCGCGCGAAAAGGTCGGCGTGTCGTCGCGGAACAGCACGACCGCGGGACGGTTCGCGTCGCCCTCAGGGCCGCCGCGGAAGGTGAGGTCACGGACGATCTGGCGGATCAGCAGGTTGCTCGCGGTGGCTCCGCCCTCATCGGCCGCGTCGAGCAGGTTCTGCGCGATCCGAATGCCTGCTGTCGTCTCGGCCAGCGCGGTGTCGCGCTGCTGGCTGAGCAGGCCGTCGGTCACCTGGCGCAGCAGCGTCATACCCAGCAGCAGCACGACCACCGCGGACAACGCCAGGGTGGCCGTGACGACGCGAAGCTGGATCGAGCGCTGCCAGGCGCCGACGACGCGGCGCCACACTCGCAGCATCCTCTCCCCGGCATCGGTGAGCATGCCGACGGCCCGCTGCCGGAGGTCGCCAGCGTGCGCAGCCTGGTCGACGCCGAGAGTCACGTCAGGCCGGACCCGCCTTGTAGCCGACTCCGCGAACGGTCACGACGACCTCGGGCCGCTCCGGGTCGAGCTCGACCTTCGAGCGCAGCCGCTGGACGTGGACGTTGACCAGGCGCGTGTCGGCGGCATGGCGGTAGCCCCACACCTTCTCCAGCAGTTCCTCCCGGGTGAACACCTGCCACGGCCGCCGCGCCAGGCAGGCGAGCAGATCGAACTCCAACGGGGTCAGCGGGATCGCCGTGCCGTTGCGCTTGACCGAATGACCGGCGACATCGATCGCAAGGTCGCCGACGGCGAGCATCTCGGGCTTGGGGTCGTCGGTGCGCCGCAAACGCGCCCGGACGCGGGCGACGAGCTCCTTGGGCTTGAACGGCTTGACGACGTAGTCGTCGGCGCCCGACTCCAGGCCCACGACGATGTCAACCGTGTCGCTCTTCGCCGTGAGCATGACGATCGGCACTCCGGACTCGGCCCTGATCTCCTTGCACACGTCGATGCCGTCCTTGCCGGGCAGCATGAGGTCGAGCAGCACCAGATCGGGCTTGAACTCCCGGAACACCGGGAGAACCTCGTCGCCGCGGATCACAACCGTGGGCTCGTACCCCTCGTTGCGGAGCACGATCCCGAGCATCTCGGCCAGCGCGGTGTCGTCGTCGACGATGAGCACGCGTCCCTTCATGCCACCATTGTGGGGTTGCCGACGCCGAATCGTGAAAAGACGGCGTACGCGGCCGCCGGCGAGGCTGTTTCCACGCCCACCCACCCGGCCGTGACACGATGTGCCCGACCTGTCCGCAGGGCGTCGCGCGCGCCCGCGACCGCCGGTCGGGCAGCTCGCGCTCCCGACCGGCCTCGGGGAGCGATTGACGATGTCGGAGACGCCGGGCTGGGAGCGACCCAGCGACTCCCCGGGGGCCGACGCCGACCCGCCGCCCTACCCGGGCTGGTCGACCAGGCAGCCGCCGGAGCCCGGCTGGACGGTGCCCGGGCAGCCTCCCGAACAAGAACAGCCGCCGGCAGGCGCAACTCCGCCGCCGTCCGGCTCCGGGTGGGTGCAGCAGCCCCCGCCCGTCGCACCAGGAGCCACCGGCTGGGGATGGGCACCGCCACCGACGGTCAAGCCCGGCGTGATCCCGCTGCGACCTCTGGGGGTCGGCGAGATCCTCGACGGCGCGGTCACCACGATCCGGCGCAATCCGGGACCGATGCTCGGCCTGTCGGCGATCGTCGCCGTACTGACCCAACTGCTCGGCCTGGGGGTCGGCTACCTGCTGCTCCGGGACCTGACCGCCCTTGACTCGCTGGGGGCGAATGCGAGCCCGGGCCAGGTCTTCGAGGCGGTCGCCGGACTGCTCGGGGCGTCGGTGATCGTGGTCGTCGTCACCTGGGTGGCGACGGTGCTGCTCACCGGCATCCTCACGGTCGTCGTCAGCCGCGCCGTTCTCGGCGAACGGCAGACGGCCGGGGCGGCGTGGCAGGCCGCCCGGCGGCGCCTGCCGCGGCTGTTGTTGCTCACGATCGTCTACAGCCTCATCTGGCTCGCACCGTTCCTGCTCGTGACGGCCTTCGCCGTTGCCCTCGGCGTGGCGGGCGCGGGCGGCGATGCCACCGCTGCCGTGGCCGCTCTGCTCGTGCTGGTCACGGCTCCGCTGGCGATCTGGCTGTACGTGCGGTATGCGCTCTCCGGCCCGGCCCTCATGCTGGAGTCGACCTCCCCCGGCCCCGGCGAGCCGTCCCGACCGGTAGGGGTGACCGGGGCACTACGCCGCTCGGCCGAGCTCGTGAGGGGGTCGTGGTGGCGGGTGTTCGGCATCCTGCTGCTGGTGCTGTTGATCGCCGTGATCATCTCCCAGGTCATCAGCGTCCCCTTCTCGCTGCCGCTGTTCGTGGTCGGTGACCAACCGTCGGACAGCGAGTTCCTCCTCACGCTCGTGATCTCCGCTCTCGGTGGCATCGTGGCCTCCACGATCACCGCACCGTTCACGGCTGCCGCCACAGTGCTTCTCTACGTCGACCGTCGTATCCGCCGCGAGGGGCTCGACATCGAGCTCGCCCGGGCCGCCGGGGTGACGATCCCCGGCCGCACGGATGCGCGTCCACCGGCACCGCCCGCACCCGGCGCCCCGTGACACCAGGGCTCGTCTCCGCGGCCCTGACTGCACCGGCCCGGTGGGCGGCCGGTGTACCTGTCGACCTCGGGCGCGACGAGGCGCGTGAGCGTGCCCGTCTCGAGCTGGCCGACCCTGTCTACGATGCCGAGCCCCCACTGATCCAGCGTGTGGTCGAATGGGTGCTCGAACGCATCAACGAACTGTTCTCCCGCACGGCAGGTGCGCTCTCCGGACCGGTCGGGCTGGCCGTTCTGCTCGGGCTGCTGGTGCTGGTCGCTGTGATCGTCCTCCGCCGGGTCGGCCCGCTGGCCCGCCGGGCGCCTACGGCCGAGGCGCTGTTCTCCACCGGGCGGCGAAGCGCAGCGGAGTATCGCGCCGACGCCGACGCCGCAGCAGCGCGCGGTGACTGGCGAGCCGCCGTGGTCGGGCGCTACCGCGCCGTCATCGCCGGGCTCGAGGAACGCGGCGTGCTCGACCCGAGGGCCGGCCGGACAGCCGACGAGGCGGCCGCCGACGCGGGCGCTGCGCTGCCTCCGGTCGCCACCGACCTCGCGGCGGGTGCGCGCCTGTTCGACCGTGTGCACTACGGGGACCGGTCGGCGTCGGCCGCCGACGACGGCGCGCTGCGGCGCCTCGACGACGCCACGCGGGCCGCTCGGCCCAGCCGCTCCCCCGCACCCGTCGGGGGAGCTCCGGCGGTGCCGTCGTGACCATAGCGCCGGCAGCGACGTCCGCACCGGTCGACTCGGCTGCGTCCGGGCCCACGTCGGAGCTGACCGAGCCACGGCTGACGGACCGCTGGAGGCGATGGCGGCGGGTGGTGCTCGTCGTCGGCATCGTGCTTGTCACGGCGATCCTGCTCGGGGTGGTCGCGAGCCAGAACCGCCGCGGCTTTCTCGACCCGGCCGGCGTCGACCCCGCCGGGGCCCGGGCGGTGGTCCGGCTGCTCGAGGCCGAGGGGGTGGCTGTCGAGGACGTGCGCACGCTCGATGACGCGACTGCGGCCGCCGGGCCGGGAACCACGCTGATCGTCACGATCCCCGACCTCGTCCTTCCCGAGCAGGCCGGCCGCCTCACCGGAACCGGCGCCGACATCGTGCTCGTCGCTCCGGCCGACGTGGTCTCGGCGTACGACGACGACATCGCCCTCGACTCCCGCGCAATCCCCGAGGTGGTCGGTCCGGACTGCGATCTGGACGAGGCGGCGCGTGCGGGCGAGGCCCTGGTAGGGGGCGCTTACTACGACGCCACGGAACGGGCGCAGTCGTGCTACCCGGACGGCGGCACCGGCTCCCTCGTCGTCACCACTCTGTCCGACGACGCACGGCTGGTCGTGCTCGGTAATGCCGACCCGTTGACCAACCGGCACCTCGACGAGGACGGCAACGCGTCGCTCGTGCTCGGCCTGCTCGGCGAGAACCCACGGCTGATCTGGTACCGGCCGACCCTCGAAGCCACCCCCGGGGGTGCGGGCGCCCCGATTACAGACCTGCTGCCCGACTGGGTGGTGCCCGCCGCCTGGCAACTGGGGATCGCTGTGGTGTTGGCCGCGGCATGGCGGGCCCGCCGGCTCGGCCCGATCGTGACCGAACCGCTCCCGGTCGTGGTACGCGCAGCCGAGGCCACCGAGGGACGCGCCCGCCTCTACCGCCGTGGTCGGGCTCGCGACCACGCCGCCACAACTCTGCGCGACGCGACGCTGAGGCGCCTGCGCCGCCGCCTGGGCCTGCCACCCGACGCCGGACCGGCCGTGGTCACCGACGTGGCGGCGGCACGCACCGGACGGCAGGCGTCCGAGGTGGGAGCGATCCTGGCCGGCCCCGCCCCAGCGGACGACGCGGCGCTGGTCCGCCTCGCCGACACACTCGATGCCCTCGAGCAGGAGGTACTCACGCCATGACGTCCCAGGTGACCGACCCACCGGCCGCCGACGGCGCTCGCGCCGCCCTCACCGACCTGCGCCGTGAGGTCGCCAAGGCCGTCGTCGGGCAGGACTCCGTGGTCACCGGTCTGGTGATCGCACTGCTCTGCCGGGGGCACGTGCTGCTCGAGGGTGTACCCGGGGTGGCGAAGACCCTGCTGGTGAGAACGCTCGCCGCGGCACTCGATGTCGAGACCAAACGGGTGCAGTTCACGCCCGACCTGATGCCCGGTGACATCACCGGCTCGCTGGTCTACGACGCGCGCACGGCGGCGTTCTCCTTCGCACCCGGTCCGGTATTCACCAACCTGCTGCTGGCCGACGAGATCAACCGCACCCCGCCGAAGACGCAGGCGGCTCTGCTGGAGGCGATGGAGGAGCGGCAGGTCTCGGTCGACGGCGTGCCCAGGCCGCTGCCGGAACCATTCGTCGTCGCCGCCACCCAGAACCCGATCGAGTACGAGGGCACGTACCCGCTGCCGGAGGCTCAGCTCGACCGGTTCCTGCTCAAGCTGACCGTCGCCGTACCCGAGCGCGACGACGAGATCACCGTGCTCCGACGGCACGCCGAGGGCTTCGACCCGCGTGATCTCGCGGCGGCCGGAGTCGCCCGGGTTGCCGGGCAAGTCGACCTCGCGGCCGCCCGACTCGACATGGGCAGGGTACGGACCGGACCCGACGTGCTCGGGTACGTCGTCGACGTCTGCCGCGCCACCCGGTCCTCGCCCTCCCTCCAACTCGGTGTGTCGCCACGCGGCGCCACCGCCCTGCTCGCCACCAGCCGGGCGTGGGCCTGGCTGTCCGGGCGGGACTTCGTCACCCCTGACGACGTCAAGGCACTGGCCCGACCCACCTTGCGACACCGCGTGGCGCTCCGTCCGGAGGCCGAGCTCGAAGGCGTGACCGCAGACTCGGTGCTCGACACCGTCCTTGCCACCGTGCCCGTGCCGAGGTGACGGAGGTCGCCCGATGGTCCTGACCGGACGGACAGCGTTGCTCGCCGCGCTCGGCGCGGGGGTCGTCGGGCTGGCGGCGCCGTCGGCGACCGGCGTGGTCGTGGTCACGACGTTCGTCCTGGCTCTGGCCGCGCTTGACGCGGCGCTCGCCGGACCCGTCCGCCCGCTGCGACTCTCCCGCACCGGCGACCGCAGCGTCCGGCTCGGGGAGGCGGCACAGGTCGTTCTGACCGTGTCGAACGACGGGCGACGAGTCCGCGGCGTCGTTCGGGACGGCTGGCCGCCGTCGGCCGGCGCGACCGGTGAACGCGCGACCGTGGACGTCGGACCGGGCGAGCGGCAGCTGGTCGAGGTGTCCCTACGGCCCACCCGCCGCGGCGACCGGTCCGCCGACCTGGTCACGGTCCGCAGCATCGGTCCGCTCGGGCTGGCCGGTCGGCAGCTCTCGCGGTCCGTTCCCTGGACGCTGCGCGTGCTGCCGCCGTTCCGGTCGCGTCGTCACCTACCCTCGCGGCTGGCCCGGTTGCGTGAGCTGGACGGCCGGTCAGCGGTGCGCGTCCGCGGCGCCGGCACCGAGTTCGACTCGCTGCGCGAGTACGTCGTCGGGGACGACACCCGCTCGATCGACTGGCGCGCGACGGCGCGGGGCGGCGGCGTCGTGGTACGAACCTGGCGACCGGAGCGCGACCGGCACGTGCTGATCGTGCTCGACACCGGCCGGACGTCGGCCGGGCGAGTGGGAGACGCGCCCCGGCTCGACGCGGCCATGGACGCCGCCCTGCTACTGGCGGCGCTGGCGACCCGCGCCGGGGACCGCGTCGACCTGCTCGCCTTCGACCGCCGACCCCGAGCCAGCGTCGAGCGGTCGTCGCCGACCGAGATCCTGCCTCGGCTCGTCGATGCCATGGCGCGTCTCGAGCCCGAACTGCTGGAGACCGACTTCCGTGGCCTCGCCGTCGAGGTTCTGCGCCGGGCCGGGCGTCACTCACTGGTGGTCCTGGTCACCGGCTTGGACGCGGACCCAGTCGAGGAAGGGTTGCTCCCCATTCTCGGCCGGCTCACCCATCGGCACACGGTGCTGATCGCGGCCGTCGCCGACCCGAGGATCGCGCAGATGGCCGCCGCCCGTGGCGACACCGAGGCCGTGTACGGCGCCGCCGCCGCCGAGCGCGACCGGGCCGGGCGGGTCCGCGTCTCCCGCCTGCTCGAACGCCACGGCGCCCACGTCGTGGACGCGCCGCCGGAGGAGCTCGCGCCTGCCGTGGCCGATGCCTACCTCGCGCTCAAGGCCGCCGGCCGCCTCTGACCGCGGGCAGCCCGTCGGTTGATCACGTTCACCACCTTGGACGACGGTTCACCAGGTTCCCGAACCTGGTGAACCGTCCACGCGCCTGGTGAAGCTCGCCCGGTTCGGCCTCTACACAACGCGAGGGGCGGCGGTCGACATATCCACCGCTGCGGCCAGCGGCGTGGCGGATGCCCCTGCGCCCCGACAACCCTGCGAACCATGGACGACGCCTTCGCTGCAATCGCCGCCCGGCAGGGTGGCGTGGTCATGCGGTCGCAGGCACTGGCCGCTGGATACACCGAGGCCGAGATCAGCCGCCGGCTGCGCCGGAAGCAATGGGTGGCGATCCGCCGGGGCGCGTATGTGGACCGTGCGGTCTTCGACGCGATGAGCCGCGAGCAACGCCATCTGGCAATGATCCATGCGGTCGTGCGGAGCCTCGACAAGCCGGCTGTGGTCAGTCACAACTCGGCCGTCGTTCTCCGCGGGCTGCCGGCGTGGGGCCTCGACCTGTCACTCGTCCACGTGTCCCGCGGTGACCTGCACTCCCCGAGGATCGAGGCCGGTGTGCACCACCACGCCGGCGAACTCAGGGACGACGACATGGAGCGAGTCGACGGGATCTGGGTGACGTCGCCTGCAAGGACGGCGATCGACACGGCTCGGATCAACGCGTTCGAGGCGGCGGTCGTCGTCACCGACGCCATCCTCCATCGAGGGCGCGTCGACAAGGGCGCCATCCTCGACCGCCTCGACTCCATGCGCGACTGGCCGGGCACCTGCAACTCAGGGCGGGTCGTCGAGTTCGCCGACGGCCGTTCGGAGAGCGTGGGAGAGTCGCGCAGCCGCGTCACCTTCGACATGATCGGCCTCCCGCGGCCCGACCTCCAGCGTGTGATCACAGCACCGGACGGGGAGATCATCGGCCGGTCCGACTTCTTCTTCGACGACTTCGACACCGTCGGTGAGTTCGACGGTCGGCTCAAGTACGGCCGGTTGCTCAAACCCGGTCAAGATCCGGGAGAGGTCGTCTGGCGAGAGAAGTTGCGCGAGGACCGGATGCGCGACCTCGGTTTCGAGGTGGTTCGGATCGTCTGGTTCGACTTTGCCAACCGGCCCGCGCTGGCCGAGCGGTTCCGCGCCGCATTCGCCAGGGCACGTCGGCGCCGGGGTGGCAGATAGCCGGTTTTCACGGCCGCGATCGCAGGCGAGCCACGTCCGAGCGCGGCCTACTTCACCAGGGTTCACGACGGTTCACCAGGTTCCGGAGCCTAGTGAACCGTCAACCAGGGTGGTGAACGTGATCAACCGACAGGGGAGCGTCAGGCGGCGTCCGAAGGGGCGTCAGGCGGCCGTGGGGAGAGCGTCGCCGCGGTCGGTGGCGCCGATGTCGCCGGTCTCGCCGGCGAGGGCTGCCCGCCGTCCGTACGTCCACACATAGGCGAGGAAGGCCACCAGGGCCAGGACGCCGATGGCGATTCGCGCCCAGGTGGGCAGTCCGGACGGCGTGACGAAAGCCTCGATCACTCCCGAGACCAGCAGCACTCCGGTCAGACCGATCGCCATGCCGACGGCCGCCCGCCCCTGCTCGGCCAGCGCGTCCGCCCGCGGTCGTGGGCCGGGGTCGATCACCGTCCAGCCCAGACGGAGCCCGGTCCCGGCGGCGATGAACACCGCCGTCAGCTCCAGCAGACCGTGCGGCGTGATCAGGCCGAAGAAGATGTCCAGCCGACCGTGGGCCGCCATCAGCCCGGCTGGCACAGCCACGTTCACGACGTTGATCAGCAGGATGAAGATCACCGGCAGGCCGAGGAAGACGCCGAGGACGAGAGCACCTGCCGCGACCCACGCGTTGTTGGTCCACACGTGGGCGGCGAAGGAGCCCGCCGGGTTCGCCGAGTAGTAGTCCTCGAAGTCCTGCTCGACGAGCTGGCGGATCTCCTCGGGAGCACCGATGCTCGCCTGGACCGAGGGAGTGACGGCGACCCACCAGCCCAGCAGCGTCGAGACCGCCACGAACGCCAGAGCCGTGGGCACCCACCATCGCCGCGATCGATACGCCGCGGCAGGGAATCCCTGCGTGACGAAGCGGACGACATCGCCCCATCCCGGATCGGGAGAACCAGCGATCGCGGTACGCGCCCGTGCCACGAGGCCCGACAGCCGGGCCAGCACGGCGGCGTCGGGTGCCGACGACCGAACCGTCGACAGGTGCGTCGACGCGCGTCGGTAGAGCGTGACCAGCTCGTCGGCCTCCGGCCCGGACAACCCGCCGCGGCGGCGTGACAGCGCGTCCAGGCGCTCCCACTCGGCCTGGTGGGCGGCCACGAAGGCGTCCAGGTCCACGGCTGGCAGACTAACCAGCGTGAGCGACCTGGTGACCGGCGAGGCCGTTCCGCTCGAGCTGCGCTTGGCGAAGCTGCCGTCGCGGGCACTCGGCATCATTCTCGACCTGACGCTGCTCGTCGCCGTTGCCATTCCGCTGGGCATCGCCATCTCCGCGGTGGTCTCGACGGTCGATGCCGCGCTCGGGGCAGCGATCACCCTGGTCGGGTTCGTGGCGCTGTTCGTGGGGGTGCCGGTCCTGGTCGAGACCCTCACGCGCGGACGATCCCTCGGCAAGCTGGCCCTCGGTCTACGGGTCGTCCGCGACGATGGTGGCCCAGTCCGGTTCCGGCACGCTCTCACCCGCGCGCTGGCCGGGGTCTTCGTCGACTTCCTGCTCACCTCGGGCGCCGGCGCGGTGATCTGCTCGCTGCTCAACGAACGCGGCAAGCGTGTGGGCGACATCCTGGCCGGCACCGTCGTGGTCCGGGAGCGGGTGCCGATCACCGCCGCGCCGCTTCCGGCGATCCCGCCGCCCTTGGCGGCATGGGCGACGACACTCGAACTGTCGCGCCTGCCCGCCGACGTCGCACTCGCAGCCCGCGGCTACCTCACCCGCTACCACGAGCTCTCGCCGGCGGTGCGCGATCGGATGGGAGGTCAGCTCGCGACCGAGATCTCGAAGACCGTCACCCCTCCGGCACCTCCGGGCACACCGGCGTGGGCCTACCTCACCGCCGTGTTGGGCGAGCGCAACCGGCGCGAGTCGCAGCGGTTCACCGAGGCCGCACGCGCCGGCACGGACACCGTGCCGGCGCCGCCTCCGGCCGGGCCCACCTCACTGCCAGCGGGCTCGCCGGAGGCCCAGAACGCGGCACCAGGGGGCTTCACCCCTCCCGCGTGAACGTCAGTAGCGGTAGTGGTCGCTCTTGTAGGGCCCGGCGACCGGTACGCCGAGGTACTCGGCCTGCTGCTGGCTCAGCTCGGTGAGGCGGATGCCGAGAGCCGGCAGGTGCAACCGCGCCACCTTCTCGTCCAACTCCTTGGACAACGTGTAGACGCCCACGGGGTAGTCGGCGGTCTTCGTGAACAGCTCGATCTGGGCCAGCACCTGGTTGGTGAACGAGTTCGACATGACGAACGACGGGTGCCCGGTGGCGTTGCCGAGATTGAGCAGCCGCCCCTCGGACAGCACGATCACGCTGTGACCGTCGGGGAACGTCCACTCGTGTACCTGGGGCTTGACCTCGACCCGCTCGATACCCGGGAATCTCTCCAGGCCGACCATGTCGATCTCGTCGTCGAAGTGGCCGATGTTGCCGACGATCGCCTGGTGCTTCATGCGGCTCATCTGATCGGCGGTGACGACGTCGCGGCACCCGGTCGCGGTGATGACGATGTCGGCACGGTCGATCACGGCATCCAGCGTCGTGACCTCGTAACCGTCCATGGCGGCCTGCAACGCGCAGATCGGGTCGATCTCGGTGACGACGACCCGCGCGCCCTGGCCGCGCAGCGACTCCGCGCACCCCTTGCCGACATCGCCGTACCCGCAGACCACGGCGACCTTGCCGCCGATGAGCACGTCGGTGGCACGGTTGATGCCGTCGATCAGCGAGTGGCGGCAGCCGTACCTGTTGTCGAACTTCGACTTCGTCACGGAGTCGTTGACGTTGATCGCCGGGAAGAGCAGAGCACCGTCGCGCTGCATCTCGTAGAGCCGGTGGACGCCGGTGGTCGTCTCCTCGGTGACGCCCTTGACCTGCTCTGCCACCGCGGTCCACCGCCGCGAGTCCTCGGACAACGAACGGGTCAGCATGCCGAGGATGACCTTCCACTCGTCCGGATCGCCCGGCGATGCTGCGGGAACAGCACCGGCCTTCTCGTACTCGACACCCTTGTGGACGAGCAGCGTCGCGTCACCGCCGTCGTCGAGCAGCATGTTCGGGCCGTCGCCGTCCGGCCAGAGCAGCGCCCGCTCGGTGCACCACCAGTACTCTTCGAGCGTCTCGCCCTTCCAGGCGAAGACCGGCACCCCTTGCGGTTCGTCGGTGGTCCCGTCCGGGCCGAGCGCCACGGCCGCTGCCGCATGGTCCTGCGTCGAGAAGATGTTGCACGACGCCCACCGCACCTGCGCGCCCAGTGCGACGAGCGTCTCGATGAGCACGGCCGTCTGCACCGTCATGTGCAGCGAGCCCGTGATGCGTGCGCCGGCGAGGGGCTTGGCTTCGCCGTACTCGGCACGCATCGCCATCAGGCCGGGCATCTCGTGCTCGGCGAGTGAGATCTCCTTGCGGCCGAACGCCGCCAGCGACAGGTCCGCAACCTTGAAGTCCAACGACATCTCTCTTACCTCCCATGAGGGACGGACAGGGATCGGGATTGCCGGCCTGGTTCGGCGGCCGATCACGACGGGATCGGCCCTCCGGTGACCGGGGGCCGCCCATGACAACCCGAGCCCGGCACGGCCCGTCTGGGCCTGCGGCATCACCTGCGCCGGTACCACCGGAGTCTACGACTGCGCGGTGGGTTCACCGGCGCCCGGTCCGCACGACGCCGTCGCAGCCGGGGTCGCGGGTACTCCACCGCGAGCCTTGGTCAGGTCGGCTCACCGGTCTGCGACGGTGGGGAAGCCCGATCGGGCGCCGGTGCACGATAGATGTCGGGCTCGAGGTAGATGCTCGTCGCCTCGGGAGCGACGGCGCGAACACGTCTCTCGGCGGCGTCGATCGCGTCGGCGATCTCGTCGCCGGTTTGGGTCGCGTCGACACCGATCTTGGCCGCGACCAGCAGGTCCTCCGGGCCGACGTACAGCGTCCGCAGGTGGATCACCCGGCTCGCGCCGTCGGCGCTCAGGGCAGCGGCGATGGCGTCCACCTTCTCCTCCGACGCACCCTCGCCGACCAGCAGGCTGGACATCTCGGTCGCGAGGATGGCAGCGATGATCACCAGCAGGACGCCGATGCCAGCGGTGCCCGCGACGTCCCAGTACGGGTTGTCGGTCAGCAACGTCATCCCGACGCCGATCAGCGCCAGCCCCAGGCCGATCAGGGCGCCCAGGTCCTCCAGCAGGATGACCGGTAGCTCGGGCGCCTTTGCCCGCCGGACGAACTGGACCCACGACGTGCCGTGGCGGACCTTGTTCGACTCGATGATGGCGGTCCGGAGCGAGAAGCCCTCCATGAGGATCGCGGCGATCAGCACGGCAATCGGCACCCACCACCACTGGCTCTCGAGCAGCTCGTTCGGGTGCCCGTCGCGGGTTTCCTCGTACTTGTGGAACGCCTCGTAGAGCGCGAACAGGCCACCGACCGAGAAGAGCACGATCGAGACGATGAACGCGTAGACGTAGCGGACCCTGCCGTAGCCGAAGGGATGCTCTGGCGTCGCCTCGCGGGTGGCCCTGCGTCCGCCCACCAGGAGCAGGACCTGGTTGCCGGCATCGGCGACCGAGTGGACCGCCTCGGCGAGCATGGACGAGGCCCCGGTCAGCAGCCAGGCGATGAACTTGGTGATCGCGATGCCCGTGTTGGCGAGCAGGGCCGCTATGACGGCCCTCGTTCCACCACTGGCGGCCATGCCGCATTACCTTCCGCTCGTCATCCAGGCGATGGTCATCTTGCCGCATCGTGGGCGTCGATGCCGGGCCCGACGACGAAGGCCGTTCCCGGCCCGGTGAGCGCGACTGCGGCGTCTGCGGCGGGTACGAACGCGGACGAGCCGCGGTCCAGGACGGTGGGCGTGTCGTCGGCAGTTAGCGTCGTGCGGCCGTCGGTCACGAGCACGATCCGCGGCACGCCACCCGGGAGCGTCACTCGATCGGCCCCGAGCCTGAACCGGGTCAGTCGGAAGTCGGGCACGCCCGGAACCATGAACTCGTCTGCCGACGATCCGGTGGCCGGAACGACTCGCAAGCCCGCAGCGGGCTCGTATCGGAGGATGCGCAGCAGCTCGACCCGGTCGACGTGCTTGGGGGTCAGCCCGGCCCGGACCGTGTTGTCCGAGCTCGCTTGCGCCTCCACCGCGAGTCCTTTCAGGTAGGTGTGCGCAGTCCCGGTCGGGACGGCGATGGCCTGGCCGGCATGAAGCTGCGTCGGCTCGAGCAGCAGCGCCACCAGCAGCCCTGGGTCGCCGGGATGCTGCTCTCCGATCCACGCCAGGGTCGCAAAGGGCTCGTCTGGTCGTTCGCGACAGGCCGCCGTCACAGCATCGGCCAGCCGGTGTTCGTCGTCGGGTGCCAGGTCGAGCAGCGTGCGGACCGCCCCCTTCAGCCCTTCCGGGCCATGAAGGGCTTCGGCCACGGCATCCAGGCCGGGCACGCCGAGCTCGCCGATCACACGCTGGACGTCCGCCGGCTCGCGGAATCCCAGCAGCGCCTCGAACTCGGACAGGGCGACGACCAGTTCCGGCTTGTGGCACCGGTCCCGGTAGGTACGCCCGACAGCGTCGGCAGGCACGCCCGCGGCGTCCTCGGCGTCGTAACCGGACCGAGCCTGTTCCGCGGTGGGATGCGCCTGGATCGACAGCGGCCGCTCGACAGCCAGGACCTTGAGCAGAAACGGCAGCCTGGGCCCGAACCGCTTGACGACGCGCACGCCGAGCATCCCGGCGGGATCGCTCCTGATCAGCTCGTCCAGCGCCACCGGGCCGGCCGCGGTCAGGGCCGTCGACGGCGCGCTCGGGTGGGCGCCGAGCCACAACTCGGCCTGCGGCTCGCCGGTGGAAGCGATGCCCAGCAGGTCGGGGATCGCGGTCGGCGAACCCCAGGCATACGCGCGCACCGGGTTCTCCAGCAGGTGGGCCACGTCGCCCGAGCGTAGGTGCGTCCACATCCGGTCGTGGTGTCGGGATTGACATGTGACCTTCTGGTCACATATTCTGCAGACGTGATCGACGACGACCGGGTGTTCAAGGCGCTCGCCGACCCGACGCGCAGGTTCCTGCTCGACCGGCTCTTCGAGCGTGACGGCCGCACGCTCACCGAACTCGAGTCTGAGCTGGAGATGACGCGCTTCGGGGTCATGAAGCACCTGCGTGTGCTCGAGGACGCAGACCTCGTCGTCACCCGACGCTCGGGCCGGGAGAAGTTGCACTTCCTGAACCCGGTGCCGATCCGGCTGATCCACGACCGGTGGATCGACAAGTACACCGAGCGCCACGTGACAGCGCTCGCCGACCTGAAGACCGAGCTGGAGGAACCGACATGACCACGGAGACGACAACAGGCACGACCCAGGTGTACCGCGTGTACATCAAGGCGCCGGCCCAGGCGATCTGGGACGCCATCACGAAGCCCGACTGGACGGAGAGGTACGGCTACGGCGGCCGCGTCGAGTTCGACCTGCGACCGGGCGGTGCGTTCCGCACGATCGCCAGCGCGGAGATGCAGGAAGCCGGAATGCCGGAGGTCGTCGTCGACGGCGAGGTCATCGAGGCCGACCCGCCGCGCAAGCTCGTCCAGACCTGGCGCGCCGGGTGGAACGAGGACGGCTTCACCCGGCTGACCTACGAGATCAACGAGCGTGCTGACGGAGTCAGCTCGTTGACCGTGACCCACGAACTGGACGATGCCCCCGCGACGGCGGCCATGGTCGGAGGCTTGGACGAGGACAAGGGCGCAGGCGGCGGCTGGGCCGAGGTGCTCAGCGACCTCAAGACGCTGCTCGAGACCGGCAAGCCGCTCGCGGGCTGAGCCGAGACGGCGGGCCCCGCACGAGCGGGGTCCGCCAGCGGCTCTCAAGGCGGGCAACCCCGACACCACGTGAGAGGACAAGGCAATGACACAGAACGTTGAAGCACCTCCTGCTGCGCAATCCGGCGCACCAGCGGCGAAGGACCCGAAGGGGACCAGGGCGTTGCTGGCCTGCGGTGTCGTCGCCGGCCCGCTGTTCATCGTCGTGGGCGTGCTCCAGATGCTCACCCGAGACGGGTTCGACCCCAGCCGCCACCCGCTCAGCCTGCTGAGCCTCGGCGACCTGGGGTGGATCCAGATCACCAACTTCGTGGTGGCTGGCCTGCTGTTCCTCGCGGCAGCCATCGGGATGCGGCGGGTCATGTACCCCGGCCGCGGCGGCACCTGGGGGCCGCGCCTGATCGGTGTCTACGGCGCCGGGCTGGTCATGGGCGGGGTCTTCGTCGCCGATGCCGCCCTCGGCTTCCCGCCAGGGTCACCGGAGGGCACCCCCGACCAGCTCAGCTGGCACGGCACTCTGCACGCCATCGCACCGGCGCTGGCGTCCCTGTCATTGGTCGTGGCGTGCTTCGTGTTCGCCCGCCGGTTCGCGGTACTCGGGCAACGGCGATGGGCGGCGTACTGCGCGGCGACCGGCGTGGCAGGCCTCGTACCCGACGCGTTTCTCAACCACGACTGGTTCTACGTCGTCCTGGGTGTCGCGGCGGCGCTGGGCCTGGTGTGGGCCTCGGTGATGGCGGCGCGGCTACTGACCGAGCTTCCGCAGTGATCACCCGACCCGCAGCGCCGTCATCACCCCGTCCCGGATGGGAACGATGCTTCCGACATACCGGTCGTCCTCGGCCACGAGCTGGTTGTGCTCGCGGATGGCGGCGGTCCAACCCGGCAGGCCTTCCCGGTCCGTACTGGTCGCCACGTGCCCGCTCCAGATCACGTTGTCGCAGATCCACAGGCCACCGACACGAATGCGCTCCCGCGCGGCACGCCAGCAGTCCGGATAGCCGAGCTTGTCGACGTCGCAGTAGACGATGTCGAACTCGCCGTCCTCCGCTGCGAACCCGGTGAGGGCGTCGCCCACCCGGTAGCGAACCCGGTCCCACACGCCGGCGGTGCTCAGGTAACCCTCGGCGAGATCCGCGTTCTGCGGGTCGCCGTCGGTACAGACGACCTCGCCTCCCGGCCCGACCGCGCGAGCGAACCAGTACGCCGAGTAGCCGTAGCCCGATCCGAGCTCCATCACCCGACGTGCGCCGATCGTCCGGGCGGCCAGCTCCACATATCGGCCTGTGGCACGACCGATGATGGGAAAGCCATTCTCCTCGGCGCGGGCCTCCATCTCGACCAGGACGGGATCGCTGTGCTCCGTACCTGCCAGGTCGGTGAGATAGGCCTCCACCGCGTCGTCCATCCATCGGCTCATGCCCAAACCCTATGGGGGCCGGTTCGGATGTCCGCGACGGACGAGGCCGCCGCGCAGGGTGTCAGGCCGCAGGACGGCCGAGGCCCAGCGCCACGTAGGCCGCGGCGAAGCGGCCGGTCGAGAGCAGGGCGGCAAAGCGGCCGACGTCGGGTCCCTCGGCGGCACGCACCTGGTGCACCTTGACCGTGCTGCGCTCTGCCGCGCCGATGACCCGCTCCCGTTCGAGTCGGATGCCCGGCGAGTCGGCGCCGTCGTCGAGTATGAGCAGCGACGGCCGAGACACCGGCACCCCCTCCTCGAACGGGTCGGCGAACACGTCCACCTCGGGTGCACGTTCCAGCAGCGGCACCAGTTGGCCGTCCCCGCCGGCGATGGCCGGGCGCCCGCAGGCAGCGCGCAAAGCCTCGGCGACCCTGCGTGCCGCGCGCGCGGCCAGCACCGAACCGCCCCATACGAGGGGTACGTCGTCGGCGAGCGCGAGCGCGATCTCCTTGGCCGGGTTGCTGTCCACGGGGTTCGACGCGGCGCACCGCGTCGCTACATCGTCCAGTGCGGCTGCGACCGGCTCGGCCTCCACCTCAGGCCCCAGCCCCAGCAGGTGCAGGGCCCGCAACACGGGGACGGCCAGTGCCGTCGCGTCGCCAGTCGCCGCCGGCAACAGCGTCGTGCTGCGGCTCGCCGCTGCCACAGCCACGGCGGACTGGGCCGACCCCGCGACGAGCAGTGCGCACCCGCGACGGACAGCCTCGGCCACCAGCATGAGGGCATCGGCGTCCGATCCGTCGACCGACATCATCACGACCAGGTCGAGCGGGCCGGCCCAGCCAGGAAGCCCGGGGTGCGGCCACGCGACGAAGGGCACCGGGCACACCGGCTCGAGGACCGCCCGGAACAGCCGCCCGTCCGCGCCGCCCGCGATCACCGCACGGGGCCGGTCCTCCTCGGTGATCCGCGACAGCGCCTCTGCCGCCGCAGCGTCGGCACGGCGCACCTCCGCACCCCAGCCCGCCAGCTCGCGCAGCACTGGGTCGATCGTCTCCAGGGCGACCGGGTCGTCGAGAGCCGCGTCGACGAACACCCGCTCAGCCCTGGCGTGCTTCGTCGACCAGCAGCACCGGGATGTCGTCACGAACCGGGTAAGCCAGCCGGCAACCGGTGCAGACGAGCTCGCCAGCGGTGTCGTCGACCCGCAGTTCGGCGTGACAGGCCGGGCAGGCCAGGATCTCCAGCAGCTCCGGATCGAGGTTCATCGGGTCTCCGTTCGCGTGGTCAGCCGGTGACGAGTCCGAGGACCTCGTCGCGGAGCGCCTCCATGGTGGCCCGGTCAGCAGCCTCGGCGTTCAGGCGGAGCAGGGGTTCGGTGTTGGACGCACGCAGGTTGAACCACCAGTCACGATGCTCGACCGTCAGCCCGTCGAGATGGTCGAGCGCGACTCCGGCCCGCCGGTCGAACGCGGCCTCGACGGCGGACATCGTCGCCGCCTGATCGGCGACGGTCGTGTTGATCTCGCCGGAGGACACGTAACGCTCGTACGAGGCGAGCATCGAGGACAACGAGGTACCCGCCGGCTCGCCGCCCAACGCCGCCAGCGTGTGCAGCCCAGCGAGCATGCCCGAGTCCGCACGCCAGAAGTCGCGGAAGTAGAAGTGGCCGGAATGCTCACCGCCGAAGACGGCACCCGTCTCGGCCATGGTCTGCTTGATGAACGAATGTCCGACCCGGGTCCGTATCGGCTTGCCGCCGTTCTCACGGACGATCTCGGGGACCGAGCGTGAAGTGATCAGGTTGTGGACGACGGGCTCGCCCGGTGCGCGGGCGAGCTCGCGAACGGCGATGAGAGCGGTGAGCGTCGACGGCGACACGGCCTGGCCTCGCTCGTCGACGACGAAGCAGCGGTCTGCATCACCGTCGAATGCCAGCCCGAGGTCGGCGCCGTGCTCGCGGACAGCCGCCTGCAGGTCACGCAGGTTGGCCGGGTCGATCGGGTTGGCCTCGTGGTTAGGGAACGAACCGTCGAGCTCGAAGTACATCGGGACCACGGTCAGGCCCTCAACGTCGAGCACCGAGGGCACAGTATGCCCAGCCATGCCGTTCGCGGCATCGACGACGACCGTGAGCGGGCGGTTGCCGGTCAGGTCGACCAGGCCTCGCAGGTAGGCGGCGTAGTCAGCCAGCACGTCACGGTGCTCGACCGTGCCCATGTGCGGCGCGACGGCGAACGAGTCGACTTCGGCCAGCCGCCGGATATCAGCCAGGCCAGTGTCTTGACCGACGGGCGCCGCGCCGACCCGGCAGAGCTTGATCCCGTTGTACTGCGCCGGGTTGTGGCTGGCGGTGAACATCGCGCCCGGCAGGCCGAGCGAACCGCTGGCGAAGTAGAGCTCGTCGGTCGACGCGAGCCCGATGTGGACGACGTCCGCACCGCGGGCCGTCACGCCCGCGGCGAATGCGTCGGCGAGGGGTTCCGACGACGGGCGCATGTCGTGGCCCACGACCACCGCGCCGGGACCGTCGAGCACGTCGAGCACCTCGACGGCCGCACCACCCACCGCCCGGGCAATGCCCTCGTCGAGTTCGTCGGGCACGACTCCGCGGATGTCGTACGCCTTGACGATCCCGCCGAGATCCCGCACAGCGCGACCCTACCGGCGGCTAGGCGTCGGGATTGCGCAGCACCCGCAAGTGGCCGCGACGTCCGACCTCGCTGATCCGGGCCGGCTCGGCAGCCCCGGGCCGGGCTGCCTCACGCACGGCATCGGCCAGCGCGAGCAGGTCGTCGCTGCTCGGTCCGAGGCTGGCCGGGTCGGGAGCGAGCCGCACCACCTCCCAGCCCCTGGGCGCCACGAGCCGTTCGGAGTGCTCGACGCACATGTCGTAGCAGTGCGGCTCCGCGTAGGTGGCCAGCGGCCCGAGCACAGCAGTGGAGTCGGCATAGACGTAGGTGAGCGTCGCCACCGCGGGACGGCCGCAGGCAGACCGGGAACAACGGCGACGGGCGGGGCTCACGACCCGAACGTTAGCGCGAGTCAGGCCACCCTCCGTTCCGGCGCGCCACGTCCGGTGTCCACCGTCGTACGTGCCCGCCTCATCTACCCCGTCCGCGTGCCCACGCCCGTGGTCGTGAAGATCGTTGTGCAGCTTCCAGCAGGCCGGCAGGCGTGCCGTATCTGCACGACGATCTTCACAACCGCCACCCGGATCACGAGGGCGCGGGCGGTGTAGCGTCGCCGACGTGAGCCGACGACCGAACCGGCGTCATGACCCGGCTGCCGTTCCGGCGATGCGCCGGGACCGGCACGGCCGCGGGCCGCGAGGGCCGCTCGCTCCGGCCGATTCTCCGCTGGCGCGCAGCCGGGCCGAGCGCTTCGACGAGCTTGTCGTCGAGACCGTCGAACGCCTGCACCGGCGGTGGCGCGAGCAACTCGCCGCGGTCGAGTTCGCGGTCGAGGACGTCCCCGTGCTCGACGACTGGGACCGCGACTGGGTACCGCTGGCGCGAACGTTCGCCGCCGCCGGCGCGCTGCCAGCGCGGGTCGTGGTGTACCGCAGGCCGGTCGAGACCCGCGCGCCGGCCCCCCGGCAGCTGCGCCTCCTCGTGGGCGATGTCCTCGCCGAACAGGTGGCCGAGCTGCTCGGGGTGGAGCCCGACGACGTCGACCCCTTATACGGGTCGTCTCCCGACGACTGACGCCACCCTGATCAACGGGCGATCGGCCCCGCGGGAGCCAGGCCGGTCGGCAGCTCGCCGGCGACCTCGGGCACCTGGACGGAGACCGCCGGCGCGACAAGTGGCATCAGGTCCAGCAGCGCACCGTCGTCGTCGCTGCCGACGATCTCGCGGGTGACCACGACCGTGCCCGGTTCCGCGGGTTCGACCACGACGGTCACCCACGGATCGTCGCCCGCGGCGACCTCGACGGGAACGGTGCTGCCCCCCGCGACGTCGACCGTCTGCTCCTCCCCGACCGTGCCGTCCGCTGCGAGGGTCCATACCTGAACCCGCGCAGCGGACGCGCCGACAGTGCTGAGCAGCAGTCGGGTCGTCAGGCCCGACCCGGCCCGGCCGAGCAGCGCGGGCGCCGCCCCGGCGAGCGGTTCCGTTGCAGCGGTGTAGGCGAGGTCGGGCAGCTCGTCCGACGGTGCGTCGACGACCCGCACGGCCGCCGTCACCGGTTCGTCGCTCTCCAGCGCCACCGACACCGCGACCTCCCCTGCGCCGTCGCCGATGGGGACTTCGAGGACCGTGCCGCCGGTCACCGTGACGACGTTCTGGTCGACCGGGCTGAACGGCCCTTCGGGTCCGAGCAGCCGCAACGAGACGATGGCATCCGTGTCGCCGGGTGCGAGGATCCGCAACGTCCGCTCGCCGTGTGCGGGAACGCCGGGGACGACGATGTCGGTGGACGGCGCCGCGGCGGTCGGGACGAAGGTGACGCCTTGCGGGGCGAGCTCATCGGTCTCACGCACCTCCAGGGCCGCGGCCACCCTGCCCTGCGAGGCGCTGACCTGCACGCCGATCCGTTCGGCGCCGGGGTCGAGCGCGTCGAGCAGGAGGATCTGCTGGCCTCGCGCCGGCACGGCGATGTCCTGGGTCGCGGGGGCGTCGACGGGGCCGGACTCGTCCCACACGGACACGTCGACGACCGCCGGGACCGACGTCGGGTTGGACAGCACCAGGCGTCCGCGGCGTCCGACCTCGCCGGAACCTCCCACGAACCAGTGCTCCCGCGCCGGCCCCGTACAGCGACCGGTCACAAGGCCCCTGAGGTCGGGCCCCGGCGCGGCCATGGTCTGCTCGGCCGCGAGGCCGGGTGCCAGAACGCCCACGGCGCGAACGGCGTAGCCGCTGGCGTCGTCGGTCTCGACCTCCGCGGCCGTCAGCGCACCGGCGGCGGTGGCCGAGAACAGCGTCGCCGGTTCCTCGTCGGGGCCGGTCAGGGCCTGGACGTCCACCGGCTCCGGCTCAGCGGCCTCCTCGCCCGGTGCGCCCCCAAGGGGCAGCACGCCGATGTGGGACGACGCCCGGGGCTCGCCGCCCACGTACGGGCAGACCAGGGTGGACCGGACGACCGGCTCGTCCCGGCCCGGGCGCTCGCGCACCACGGACTCCGGCGGCCCGACGAACGCGGCGATGCCCAGCACGGCCGCGACGCCGACGGGGACCCACAGCGCCGTGGCGACCGGGCGGATCACGAGTCACCACCGTCACGCTTGCGCCGGCCCCGGACCCGACGCCCGCCCGCCCGGTGACCGCCGGCCCGGTTCGCACCCACACGGCGACCTGCGGCACGGCGGCCGACGTAGGGACCTTCCTGCGGCTGTTCGGCGCCCGGCGCGTCGGCGCTGGGCGGCTCGGTCGGCGGGTCGGCCGCCTCAGGCGTCTCGTCGGGCGCAGATGCGTGCCGGCGCCGCGAGCTCGTGGACATCGCCGCCGGTCCAACCGGGACGAGCTCCTCGGCCGCTGCGCCCACGACGATCGGCCGGGTCGGCAGGTCTGGCGACACCAGGTCGTCCGGATCGACGTCGGCCGCGTCATCGACAGAGCCGCGCTCACGACGCATGGCCGGCAGCGCAAGCACAACGGCCACGAGCACCGCAACGAGTTGCGCGGTGAGCCAGGCCGACCGCTCGGTGTCTCGGTGGGTGATCTGCACCTCGCCGCCGTCGGCAGACAGCGTGAACGCTTGCGCCCAGCCGTCGACGGTCGTCGGATCGAGCTCACGGCCCGCGAACGTCGCGCGCCATCCGGAGTCGGCGAGCTCGGCCATCACCATCTGCCGGTCCGCGGGTCCGGGAGGGATCACCCCGCCGGCGTCCACGTCATCACTGGGCACGATCACCGGACCGCTTTCGCCGCCCAGCACCCTGACCCGGGCGATGTCGCCGCTGACCTGCCACATGACGGCACCTTCGGGAGCGCTCGCACGGGTAAGACCGGGCACGGTGTCCAGCACGTCGACCAGACCGGGGTCGGCCGGCACCGGAAGGTAGACGTACCGGGCGGCGAACGGTGCGAGCGCGGTCGCGTCGGCTCCCCCCCGGTCGGAGATCAGGTCGCCGACCACCCGGTCGAGGGCTGCGTAGTCCTCCGGCGGAGGTCCGGTCTCTGCGTCGCCGAGCCGCGGTCCAGACTTTCGCAGCAGCGCGTAGGTCACCCGGCCGTCGTCGGCACGACTGAGGACGAGCGTGCGGACACGTTCCGGGCGCGCCCCCTCGTCGGCGACGTAGGTGGGCAGGACAGTCGGGTCGCGGCGGTCGAGCGGGTCGTCGGCGCCGCGAACCAGCCACCATCCCGCGCCCACCACCGGTGTCGCCACCGCCAGGACTCCGACGACTACGGCCAGCGGCTGCCGCCAGCCGAAGCTGGCGCCGGACAAGCGCTGCCGGGCCCGCGCGGCGCCCACAGCGCCGGCGACCAGGAGGCCTCCGCCGACGAGGACGGTGGGGTAGCCGGGCCAGCCGGCGACGGGTGTCTCGAGGGTGGGACCGGTGACCGGCAGCCGCGACACGACGAGTCCGGCGACGAGCGCGGTAGCGGCAACGGCCCACGCGGCGAGGACCAGGACCCGGCGGTCTTTCCGGAACAGGGCAGCCCAGCCGGCGAGCACGACGCCCACGCCCAAGAGCACCGGCGCGGCTCCCGGACCACCCGGGTGCTGAAGCAGGATCGCCCATGGTACGAGCGCCGAGTCGGACAGATCGGGACCTGGCATGCCGGCCTCCGTGACCAGCAGCACCGGCTCACGCGCGACCTGTGCGGTCCACGGGATCAGCACGACGGGGGTGACCGCCAGCGCGGACACGATGCGGAGCACCGACCCCCGGTCACCGTAGACGGTCGCGATGCCGATCAGGCCCAGGACGACCGCGATGATCCACGCGAGCGGAACGAAGGCCGCCGTGACCGCGAGCAGGAGCCCAGTGCTCCAGGCCGCCCGGAACGGGCCGTGGTGACCGGGCGGGCCCAGCGTCCGCACTGCTGCGAGGACGACCACCGGGGTCAGCACCGCGGCAACGGCCGTACCGATCCGCCCGGCGGCGATCGCCCCGGTGGTGGCGGGCAGGAGCGCGTACGTGGCGGCGACCCAGACCCGGAGCCAGCGCGACTCGACCACGCGACGGATGAGCAGGTAGGACGTGAATCCGGCCAGCGGCACGGAGCCGACGAGAAGGACGTCCACGGCGAACGACGGGCTGCGCAGAAGTGTGCCGAGCACGCTGACGACAGCCAGGTAGGGCGGAGCCGGCGTGGGGCTGCCCAGGCCGACGCCGTGCCAGGATGCCGTGTAGATCGCCCAGAGGTCGGCTGCGGCGTCAGGCGCCGGCAGTAGCGCGCCGCCGGTCAGTCGCCCACCGCCGATCAGACCCCGGGCGGCGACCAGCGTGAGCAGGACCAGGCCGCCGATGAGCAGGACGGATGGCCGCAGCAGGGCCTTGAGCACGATCGACTCGGTCTCGACCGGCTCGTCGTCATCGTCGGAGCCGGTGGCGGCACGGCTGCGGCCGGGCAGGTCGTACCCGCTGTCCGTGCCGCTGACGAGAGCGAGGACCGTCTCGCCGGCGTGCCTCACCTGCTGCCCCGGCGGCGGGAAGAGCCCGCGCAGATCGGTTTGCGCGACCGTCCGGGTGCGGGCCCGCCGCCGGCGTCCCACCAGGAGCCGGTCGGGTCGCCCGACGACGGCCAGCACCGCCAGCAGCTCCTCGGCGGCCAGGGCGGGCTGCTTGCCGACCAGGAACCCCAGTGCCCGCCCGATCCCACCCAGTACGACACGGAGGAACACGAACGGCACCCGGCTCGCGGGCGCGTTCGCAAGAAGGACGTACAACGCGTTGCGGCGGTCTACCAGGTGGGCGCGGTCGCGGGTCGCGCCGAGGCGGCGGCGGCCGTGGGCCGCAGCCTCGGCGTGCTGAACGACAGCGTCCGGGTGCACCACGACCGGGTGACCGGCCAGGTTGGCCCGCCAGCCGAAGTCGACGTCGTCGCGGAAGATCGGCAGCTTCGGGTCGAAGCCGCCCAGCTCGTCCCACACGTCGCGGCGCACCAGCATGCCGGCGCTCCCAACGGCCAGGACCTCCCGAGATGCGTCGTGCTGACCCTGGTCGTACTCACGCTTCTCCAAGCCCGTGTGCCGCCGGCCACCGCCGGTCATCGAGACACCGACCTCCAGCAGCTGCCGCTCGTCCCGCCAGCCCCGGACCTTGGGGCCGATGACCGCGGC
>DATHII010000023.1:0-4295 GCA_035316885.1 Jiangellaceae bacterium
GACACCAGATGCCCGGCGGTCGGGAAGACGGCCATGTCCACGCCGAGCTCGGCGATCAGCTCCTGCGCGGAGCGCACCGCCACGCCCGTGATCTCATCCAGCCGCTGCGCCGCGTCCAGGAAGGGCACGAGCAGCTCGTCGATCTTGGCGTCGAGGGCGGCGATGTCCGCGGTGAGGGCGTCGATGCGGCCAAGCATGGTGGCGCAGACGAACCCGTGGTGGTCGTCGAAGTGGCCGGTCAACGCCTCCCGCAGCTGCGGGATCTTCCGGCGCATCACCCCGCGCGCCATCGCGGCCAGCAGATGGGGATCCCGCTCGCCGGCGATCAGCGCCTCCAGCATCGCCCAGCCGGACACCGAATGCAGGCTGGCGATCACGGAGTCCAGCTTGATCTGGGCGTCCTCCAGTATCTTCTCCAGGCGTTGCTTCTCCCGGCTGCGGTCGCGGATGAGGCTGCACCGGTAGCGGGTCAGATCCCGCAGCAAGCGGATCGGCCTCGGGTGCACCAGGCTGGGCCGGCACATGCCCCGCTCGATCACCTTGGCCAGTCACACCGCGTCCAGTCGGTCGGCCTTCGGCCGGCCGGGGACGTTCTTGACGTGCCGGCGAACGCCGGCCACTGCTCTTCCTGGACCATGTTCCCCTTCAGAACGTGGCCACCCCCCGACCGACCCCTCTAGACGCTCATCCAGGTGCTCGCGGCACGACTCCCACTAGCCAGTCGGGATCCGCCACCGCCGGGAGGGACGGGTCTGCCGCTGGACCTGTCCGGTCACGCCGCCAAGGTCCTCCCCCGACAGTGGGGGTAAGCCAGCGGCACCATCCCGCCGCCGCTGATGTTGACGGATGAGCGCTGCCAGCTGGCGCCGAGCAGGATCGAGCCGACCGCGGCCGTCAGCCCGGTGTGCGCATCGGAGATGGCCAGCTGCACCCCATGCAGGCCGCGAGCCTTGAGCCCGCGCAGGAACCCGGTCCAGAATGCGCCGCTCTCGCTGTCCCCGACATCGAAGCCGAGGACCTCGCGGCGGCCGTCGGCGCTGACCCCGGTGGCCACCACCACGGCCTGCGCGGCGACCCGGGAGCCGCGGAAGCTGCCGGAAGGCACATGCTGTGCACCAGCACACAGCATCATTTCCCACGACACAGGTCTGATCGTGTCGTGGTTAGTCGCCGTGGGACCGCATGATCGGACAGGTCGGAGACCAGATGCGGATAGACCATATTATCTACGCTGCTCCAGAATTGGAGACTTCGGTGGCTGACATCGAGAAGCGCTTCGGTGTTCGTGCTGGCGGCGGCGGTAGGCACTTCGGCCAAGGGACCCACAACAAGTTGCTCGCTCTTGGTGCTCGGACATACCTGGAAGTCGTCGCACCAGATCCTGAGCAACCCGAGCCAGCCGCTCCGCGACCTTACGGCGTGGACGGAGTGACAACCGGCGGTCTGGTTGGCTGGGCCCTGACATGCGGCGACATCGACGCCGCACTCGTAACGACCCGCGCCAGGGGTTTTGACCCGGGCGACGTGATCGAGGGCCAGAGAGTTACGCCGACGGGCACCGTGCTGCGATGGCGCCTGACGAGCAACGCGCTGACCGCGGGCCCGATCCCCTTTCTCATCAGCTGGGGGGAGACACCCCATCCCGCCGCCTCGGCGCCGTCCGGCCTCGCGCTGGAGTCACTGCACATCGAGCACCCTGATCCCGCGAGCCTGCGGGGACCTCTCCACGCCCTCGGCGCCCACGTGGAGGTCCACCGAGCGCCGGAGGTCGCCGTCGTGGTTCGCCTTCGAGGTCCACATGGCAGCGACGAGCTCAGATGAGCCGGTAGGGCAGACCCGCGACCATCCGACCCTGCTTGGCATCCGGACATGCCGCACGGCGGGCCGCTTACGCTCCCCTGACCACGCCGCGTGTGGCACAGACACCGAGTTTGCGAAGCAGCGGTTTGAGGGCCGGAGTCTCGCATAAGATCCCGAGCGGATCGGCGCTAGCGCCCGGCGACTCTGTACCTGAGGTGGGTCACGCCAGGAGCATCAAGGACGTTGAGCGTCTCTAGTCGTACCGGTCCGCCGATGTGGTCGAACAGGCGAACGCCACCACCAAGCAGGTAAGGCACCACGGAGAGCTGGATCTCATCGAGCAGGCCTGCTTTCAAGCACTGCTGCGCAGCCTGCGAGCCCGTGAGGGCGACGTACTTGTCACCCGCGACTGCCTCGGCCTGCCTGAGGGCACTCCCGATGCCATCGGTGACGAACGTGTACGGCACTGTCGTCTCGGGCACCTCGTCCGGGACGTTGTGGGTGAGCACGAATAGCGGCAGCCCAGGGACTGGCCCGTTGCCGCCCCACGCCCCAGCGATGTCGTACGTTCGTCGGCCCGAAATGACGGCTCCACAGGTGTCGATGCCTGCGTCGAAGAACTCTGCGCTGGGCTTCGAGAGCCGGAACATCTCGATGTGCTTGCTGGGGGTGTCGCCGGTGAAGAACCACTCGAAGAGCGGCTCACCGCCAGCGCCGAGGGGCAGCTCGTCTCCGTCGTTCGGTCCGGCGATGTAGCCGTCCAACGACATCGTTATGGCCAAGAGCACCTTCGCCATGATCGCTCCCTTGCTTGGCCGCCGCGTAGGCGGCATCCGTTGGTACCCGTTCACCAGAGACGTCGGACCCCACTGGCTCGTCCGGACGACCCGTCTCGAATTTCACGCAGCACGTCTCACACATCGGCGCGAATCCGCCAGCTGTCAGCCTCAATGCGCGACCCGGTCCACGCCGGTCTGACCACCGAGCCGCTCGGTCGATCCAGAACCTTCGACGATCAGGTCAACGACGGATCAGTCGACTACCGCATAACGCCCGACGTTGCCCCGGGTGGGTTGTTTGTTGCGTTGTGTGCGGCGGCACGATGGTTGTGTGGTGCTCACACCGTGTTCCGATCTGTCGGCCGCGGGCTGGATCATGGCCAGCGAGCGACCGTGGCAGCAGCTGGTCGGCTTGGACCTGCGGGCTTCCGGGCGTTTGCGAGGCTGCGGTTCTTGCCCGACCCTGCCTACGAGGGGCAAAGCGAGGACGACATCGATGTCGACGAGGATGCCCGACGGAGACCGCGCAGCTCCGCGCCGCCCTGGAGACGCTGACACGCCACACACGCACACCGGAGGACTGCTACTTCTGCCGTGGGATGGATGGGGTTCGGACATCGAGGGTGGCGGCGGCGTGTTCATCGCCGACTGGCAGACACGCACCGTTCGACCGGGGCCGCAGGTCGCGCCGGCGTTTCCGCCGTCGGTGCTGCACGGACCGAAGGTCGCCATACCGAACCGTGCGTACATCCTGTTCCGGGGGTCAGTGTCCGACTTCGGCGACTGGGAGCCGCTGAGATGTGGCCGGGCCAACCCCGACTGCATCTGCCCAACCCCGCGTTCATCTGGCCGGCCGACCACGCATGGTGCGTCGCCAACGACGTCGACCCGCATTGGGCCGGGATCGGAGCCGATGTCTCGGCTATCGACCAGCTGCTGGCCGATCCACGTCTCGACGTCGTCCCAGCCGACCCACGCCAGGACCAGCCCGCCTACCGGTAGACAACAGAAGGGCCCAGAGTTCCTCTCGGAACCGAGGTTCAAGTCCCGACCCTTGCCGACGACTCCTCGGGTCGGCACAACCGGGCATACCGAAGCCAATTCCCGAACGTGCGCTTCTGCCTGCGGGCTCAGGCGGTCATCGCAACGCTTCGGTTAGTGCTTGGGATGGTGTCTTGAAGTCGAGGGTCTGTCGAGGCCTGCCGTTGAGCTCGGCGGCGATGGCATCGAAGTCGGCCTGGTGGTAGTCGCGCATGTTGACGGTGCGGGGTAGGTACTGACGCAGCAGGCCGTTGGTGTTCTAGTTGCTGCCGCGCTGCCAGGGGCTGTTCGGGTCACAGAAGTAGACCGCGATGCCGGTGTCGACGCTGAACCGGGCGTGCTCAGCCATCTCGTGGCCCTGGTCCCAGGTCAGCGACCGGGTCAGCTGCCGCGGCAGGGTGGTGATCGCGGCGGCCAGCGCGTCGGCGACCAGCTCGGCGCGGTGCCCGTCCGGCAGCCCGACCAGCATCAGGTAGCGGGTGCTGCGTTCGACCAGCGTCGCGACCGGGCTCATGCCGCGACCAAAGACTAGGTCCCCCTCCCAATGCCCGGGCACCGCCCGGTCCGCCGCCTCCGCCGGCCGGGCGGAGATGTTCAGGATGTTCGGCCGGATCCCGCGGCCGTCGGGCAGCCGGGTTCCTTTGGTCGACGCATCGCCCGCCTCGTCCGCAGGTA
>DATHII010000024.1:0-4550 GCA_035316885.1 Jiangellaceae bacterium
CGGCTGTCGCCGTAGCCACCGAGAAGCTGGACCGCATCGGTCGTGATCTCCATCGCCGCGTCGGAGGCGAAGCATTTGGCTGCGGCACCAAGGAACGGCAGTGCTGCCTCCTGCCGTTCGCTCGCCGCCGCGGCGCGGTACACGAGTTGCCGGGCGGCTTCGAGCTTCATGGCCATGTCGGCGAGCATGAATTGCACGCCCTGGAACTCCGCGATGGCCTTGCCGAACTGCTGACGTTCCTTGGTGTACGCCGTGGCGACGTCGAGGGCACCCGCGGCGATCCCGACGGCCTGGGCCCCGATCGTGACTCGGGTGTGGTCCAGCGTCTGCAGCGCGATCTTCAGGCCATGACCCCGTTCGCCGACGATCCGGCCGCCCGGGATGCGGCACCGGTCGAAGAGCAGTTCGCGGGTGGGCGATCCCTTGATGCCGAGCTTGCGCTCGGGCGCTCCAAGCGAGACGCCCTCGTCCGAGGACTCCACGACAAATGCGGTGATGCCGCGGCTGCCGGCATCCGGATCGCTGACGGCCATCACGGTGTAGTACTCGCTGACACCGGCGTTGGTGATCCAGGACTTGTGCCCGGAGAGCACCCAGCCGTCGCCGTCGGGATCGGCCCGGGTCCTCATCGATGCGGTGTCCGAGCCCGCCTCGCGCTCGGACAGGCCATAAGAGAACATCGCCTCGCCGGCAGCGACCGGCGGCAGGTACCGCCCCTTGACCTCCTCCGAGCCGGCCAGCAGCAGCGGCAGCGTGCCGAGTTTGTTCACCGCCGGGATCAGCGAGGTCGACGCACAGGCGCGAGCGACCTCCTCGATGACCAGGCAGGTCGCGAGCGCATCGGCGCCCGCGCCGCCGTACTGCTCGGGGATGTGCGGTGCGTGGAACTCCGCCGCCCGTAACGCGTCGTACGACGCCTGCGGAAACGTTCCGGTCTCGTCGACCTCGGCCGCGTGCGGGGCGACCTTGTCGGTGCAGACGGCCCGAACGGCGTCGCGGACGGCCTCGTGCTCGTCGGTCAGTCGGTAGAGGTCGAAGTCCGCGTCCACTGGCACATGGTAGGACGTCCGAGTATCGGCTGGTGTGCGCCATGCGCCGCCGCGTGTAGCGGGTACCCTCGTCCAAAATCAGCAGGTTTGACGTGGAAGGACGCGCGTGACGCTGCGCATCTCGGTCGTGGGGACGGGCTACCTGGGGGCTGTCCACGCCGTCGGCATGGCCGAGCTCGGTCACGACGTCGTCGGCATCGACGTCGACCTGGCGAAGATCTCCGCTCTCAGCAAGGGCGTAGCTCCCTACTACGAGCGTGACCTGGACGACCTGCTGCACCGACAGGTGTCGGCGGGGCGACTGCGGTTCTCTACGGACATGGCCGACGCGGCCGGCGCGGCCGGCGCCGACGTGCACTTCCTGTGTGTCGGCACGCCGCAGCGTCGGGACGGCCTGGCGGCCGACGTGTCCTTCCTCGAAGCGGCCGTCGAGGCCCTGGCACCGCTGCTGGAACGGCCATGTCTCGTCGTCGGCAAGTCCACCGTCCCGGTGGGCACCGCCGAGCGGCTCGCCGCCCGGATCGCGGAGCTCGCCCCCGCCGGTGCGGGCGCTGAGCTGGCCTGGAACCCCGAGTTCCTGCGCGAGGGCTTCGCCGTCGAGGACACGCTGCACCCCGACCGGCTTGTGTTCGGGGTCCGGTCTCGGCAGTCCGAGGACGTGCTGAGGCAGGTCTACGAAGCCTCGATCACCGGCGGGACACCGGTGGTCGTCACCGACTTCCCGACCGCTGAGCTGGTCAAGGTCTCCGCGAACGCGTTCCTCGCCACGAAGATCTCGTTCATCAACGCGATCGCCGAGATCTGCGAGGTCACCGGTGCCGACGTCACCAAGGTTGCCGACGCGATCGGTCACGACTCGCGCATCGGCCGGCGCTTCCTCAATGCGGGGGTCGGCTTCGGCGGCGGCTGCCTGCCCAAGGACATCCGTGCCTTCATGGCCCGGGCCGGTGAGATCGGCGCCGCGCACGCGCTGGCCTTTCTGGCCGAGGTCGACGCGATCAACCTGCGGCGGCGCGATCGGGTGGCCGAGATAGCCCGGGAGCTGATGGGGGGTTCGGTGACCGGCCGTCGAGTCGCTGTGCTGGGTGCCGCTTTCAAGCCCGAGTCCGACGACGTCCGCGACTCACCAGCGCTGACAGTGGCCGGCCAACTGCAGCTCCAGGGCGCTCAGATCACCGTCTACGACCCCAAGGCCACGGAGACCGCCCGGCTGCGGTTCCCGACCCTGACCTACGCGGACACGGCGATGGACGCGTGCCGCGACGCCGACGTCGTCCTGCACCTCACCGAATGGCGGGAGTTCCGCGACCTCGACCCCGACAAGGTCGGCGCCGTAGTAGCTGCGCGCAACATCATCGACGGGCGCAACTGCCTCGATGCAGATGCCTGGCGAGCCGCGGGATGGACCTACCGCGGCCTCGGCCGGCCCTGACACGGCAGGCCGGCCGGCACGCACGTCAGCGGCGTCGTCTGTTGCGGTGCGGGCCTCGATCTGAGCGGTCAGCGGGTTTCCGTCGAGACGGGCCGGTGGTCGAGCCTGGTGTTCGTGGCCACAGGGAGATTGCGGACGCCGTCCGCCTTCAGGAAGCTGACCGTGAGGTTGCCGTCGGCTTGCGCAAACTGCACCGCCATCGAGATACCTGCCAGGACGATCAGCGTGCCGGCCATCTCGGCCGCTTCTTCCAGGGCCATTGCGATGTACCGCCACCGGAGTTCGGCTCCCGCGTTGATCAGCGCGACATCCACGAACTCCAGCCCCATCGCCCCGCCGATCGACACCGCCAGACCGGCGACGACGAAGGTTCGTGGTCGGCGCGGAAGTGCCCGGAAGGTCGGGATCAGGACCGCGAGGGACAGCACCAGGATGGCCGAGGCCGGGAGCAACCAGCCGAGCTGGATCAGTGCCGAGTCTGCGTCGACGGCCGCGGCGGTCCACCGGGCACCTCGCTCATGCAGCGCGACGATCTCATCGAGGGACAGCAGCGCAAAGATGACCGCCAGGATCCTCCAGGCCACGATCTCCCGGTACCGCCGCGAGGCGCGTACTGCAAGCTGGCCGACCATGGCGGCAGCGATGGACGCCGCCACCAGGAGCGCGGCTGTCCACCACGCTGCCAGGGTCCGCTCCTGACCGGCGTCGAGCAAAGCGAAGATGTCGACCAGTGGCCCGCTCTCCGGCCGGATGACTGTCCGTCCCACGACTGCTGCGACATGCAGGATCATCACCGTCACACAGCCGAGTACGAGGAACCTGCCGATGGCGAAGCGGGCGTCGTCCCGCTTGATCGCTTGACGCACCGTCCGGAGTCTACTGGCGGAACGTTTCACGAACGGGAGGTTACAGCGCCCCTCTACCGGGTGCCGGGGTGGCCGCGAGCGCACGACGCCATCCGTCGACGGCCGCCAAGAGATCGTGATCGGGTTCGACCGGCGCGAACAGGTAGTTGGGGTGCGGGTTCGAGAGATCGCCCGTTATCGTCTGCCGTTCAACCGGCGAGTAGTCGCCGGTGAGCTGGAAGTACCGGTAGCCCGTTCCGCCCATGATCTCCGTGAGGATGCGGGCGGGTTCGCGGTTGACCAAGACCTCACAGAAGACCCACGGCCGGTGCTCGGCCAGGACTCGACGGGCACCGCGCAGGACCAGGTGCTCGGTTGTCTCGGTGTCGATCTTCACGATGGCCGGACTCCCATTCGTGAGCTCCTGGTACCGGTCCAGTGATTCGACGAGTACCTCGACGTCTCGAGACGACGGACGGAAGCCCTTGGCGAGGGAGTTGGACGAATCGGTGCGGTCGGACAGGTAGAGCGTGGCCGTGCCCGCGACCTCGCCGGCAGCGAACTGCTCGAGGCGGTAGGTGAGGTCGTTGTCAGCGGCAACGCGACGCGCCCAGGTGGCTAGTTCGGGTGTCGGTTCGAAGCCGACGACGTCGCGGCCGGTGTAGGCGCGCGCAAGCAACCCGTAGATACCGATGTTGGCTCCGACATCCCACACCGCGCCGGGTCCCGCAGCCTCGCACAGGGCGAGGAACCAGGGCAGCATGTCCGGCTCGAACGCTCCCAAGCCGTCCCGTTCGAGGACGCGGGCGACGTACAGGGACGTTGGCACGCTGAACATGAGTGCCCGCCGAATCTCATGCTCAGCTGATGCTGGCGGAAGAGGCAGGGGGAGTGAGAACTCGAGCCTTGGCCCCTCCGCTGCCGCCGCTTCGAATGTGGCCTTGCCGGCCCTGTCGTCGGCCGCTCGTCTCGCCGGACGCGACCGCCACGCGGCGAGCAACCTTCGGGGAAGGCGCGGTAACCCGGTCCGCGGGATCCGTATCGCGTCGACAGTCGCCCGCCCGACCTGCATCGCAGTGGAGGCTCGGAGCGCCCGCAGCTCGTCGTCGGCCAAGCGCAGGTCACGGCGTGCGCGGTCCCGATCCTTGGAGAGCGCCCTCAGCCGGTCGAGAGGTCCAGCGGTGCCTTGCTCGCCGTCGTGCGCGCATCGATGCAGTGTGTCCA
>DATHII010000025.1:0-5963 GCA_035316885.1 Jiangellaceae bacterium
TCGACCTCCTTGTCGACGACCTCGACACCGGCCAGGCCCGGGCAGTGGAGCTGGGCGCGTCCCGCCTGAACGCCGGCGGCGAGCGCTTCAGGGTCTTCACCGACCCGGCCGGCCACCCGTTCTGCCTGATCCGGTAGAGCAACCCCGGGGCTCCTCGACACGAACGGGGCTCTGCCGCCGCTCGACTCGCGGCATGAGAGATCATGTCTGGGTGAACGAAGCATCCGGAGCAGAGAACGAACCGATGCCGTCCGAGGCCAAGGACTTCGGGCCGTTCTTTCACGGCACGAAGGCTGACGTGCAGCCAGGGGACTCGCTGGAACCCGGCAATAGCTCCAATTTCGGCGAGCGAATGAGGGCGAACTACATCTACCTGACCGCAACCCTGGATGCGGCCACTTGGGGTGCAGAGCTGGCGGTGGGCGAGGGACCCGGCAGGATCTACCGCGTGGAACCCACGGGCCCCTTTGAGGATGACCCCAACCTGACGGACAAGAGGTTCCCGGGCAACCCGACGAGGTCCTACCGCACTCGGGAGCCCCTGCGAGTAGTCGGCGAAGTCTTGAACTGGGAGCCACACTCCCCCGAGGTGCTCCAGGACATGCGGGACCACCTTGAGGAGCTCAAGCGGCTTGGCATCGAGGCGATCAACGACTGAGCTACCGCGCAGCGGCATGTGCGAGCGTTCGTGCGACCGCTGACTCTCAACTGTTGGGAAATGACGGCACACCTCCGATGGGTCGGCTGAGGCACCATGGCTGTCATGAGCAACCGAGAGGGCGTGGAGGTGACCGCGCTAGCGATCAACGTGACTATCCCCGAGTCACAACGGTGGACCGACACCCGTCGCGGTGAGAGGTTCAGGCTGACAACGCTCAACGTCCGGCTGCTTCCCGATGGACACCTCGCCGTCAAGGCATACGGCCGCCCGACGAGCGGCGGCCGCAGCAACTATGTCCCGTTCCCCGTCCCCGACGACCCCGAGCTGGTGAGCCTCATCGGCGACGCCGCGAAACGTGCCGGATCCTTGTGGGCTGCTCATCGAGGCCTCCGTTGACCGCGCTCACCGGAACGGACTAACTCATTCGCTGCGGCAGATCCGGACGTCGCGCGAACTAGCGGATCGCGGCTGATGTGACTGGCCCATTGCTATGTCAGATTCCGGACGCCTATCATCCGGAATCCGGGTTACGTTCCCGTCTATGGACATGCTGACGGGCGAGCAGATCGCCGAGGCCGACTTGACCGACTGGCGCAAGTTGGGTCAGGGGCTACATGCTCGCTACGCGGTCGGCGACTTCGGCGCCGGCGTACGGTTCGTCGCCGCTGTCGCCGAGGCCGGCGACGCGCTCGGCCACCACCCGCGCGTGACGATGGGCGACGGGTACGTCGATCTCAAGCTGCTCAGCGACGACGCCGTCTACCGCGACGACGAGGGCACCGAGCACGTCGTGGAATGGGTGACCCAGCAGGACATCGACCTCGCGCGACGGGTCACCGAGATCGCCGCCGAGCACGCGGTCGCCGCCGACCCGGCCTCGATCACCACAATCGAGCTCGCCCTCGACACGGCGCACGCCGGGACAATCGCCCCGGTCTGGGCGGCCCTGCTGACCGGGAGCACCGAGGCCCGGGGCCGCGGGACCATCGGCGACGACGTCCGGGACGCCACGGGACGGGTACCGATCCTGTGGTTCCAGGACACCGACGAGCACGACACCCCGCGTCAGCGGTTCCACGTCGACGTCTGGGTGCCGCCCGAGGCGGCCGAGCAGCGGATCGACGCCGCCGTCACCGCGGGTGGGATCGTCGTGGACGACAGCCAGGTGCCGTCGTACACCGTGATCGCCGACCAGGACGGCAACAAAGCGTGCGTGTGCACATCGCTGCCTCCGTCGCAGGCACGATGACCCGTTGAGGCACACTCGTCCGCACCACCATGCCGCTCGCAACATCGACAAGGAGACCTGCCCGTCCGCGACGACCGGGTCGACGTGGGCCTGGTCGTAGAGTTGGTCCCTACGCCGCCGGCCAGCGGCTAGCGATGGTGGATCAACTGCCTGATCCCGGGACCTTGAGCTCTGCGGCCCCAGGCTGCAAGTGCGCTCGGCCTCGAGATGGTCAGCGCCCCTCGGTCTCGCTCTTCGGGGTCGTCGGCGAAGAAGGTGTCGCAGAAGTTGGAGCGTTCCCCACTGCCCCTGACCTCTGCCCAGAACCCGCGCATACGGCATGTCACCCAGTCATCGGTCGGTGTCCGGATCTCGGTAGATGAGCGGACGGTTCCGGCCGCTTCTCGAGATCAGGGGCGGGCTACGCAGACATCGTCTTCTTAGGATCTCGACGCAAGTTGGAGTGGTGATCGCCGCCGCACAGGCGAACGGGACGCGCGCAGCGTACGTCCGATCATGGAGGACGGAGCGGCCCAGCTGCACGAGGTCGTCAACACGTGCGACCGAGGACGCGAGTCACATGCTCCTCAACGCACGTGCGCGGTCATGGCGGCACGCTGCGTGGTGGGGCCGATCAGCGGAGCGCGGGTGGGGCATGTCTTGTCGATGGAGCCGGCTGCACGCCACTGGAACCATCCGAGGGCGCCGACGGCGAGTCCCGACAGTGTCGCTCCTGCCAGCCCGGCGGGCGTGAACACTGACCCGAAGAGAGCCAGGACGCCCACGGTGCCCAGCACCCAGCCAGCGTCGAGGGCGGCGACGACTCGGCCGGCTTCGGCGGTGATTCCACGACCTGATGCCCATGCCAGCAGCATGGCGTACCCGACCAGGGCAACACCGACGGTCGCCGTCACCGTCGCTGCTGGGTTCGCGAGCTGGTCAGACCACCAGCTGCTCGCCGCTGCGAGCGTGGCTCCGGATGCGGCAGAGAACGCCGCGTTGAGGAGCACGATCCGGTCGAGGGCGGTGCGCCGGGACGCGTGGGACTGGATGGCCTTGGCGCGGCTCGGGGTGCCGGTCTCGATGTAGGCCTTGAGGTCTCGGCTGGTTCGCCTGCCGATGCGGCTCAGGTAGACCCGAAGGAACGGGCCGACGACCCGACCAACGCCGGCCAGCTCCACCTCTGCGTCCATGGTGAACTCGGTCCGGCCGTCGGGCAGTGCCCGCGCCTGCCAGGTGTTGCTCGCCTCGATGACGAAGGCTGGCATGCCTTGAGCGACGTGGTAGCTGAGCCGACGAGCCGCGGGGTCGTAGGCCGTGAGTTTCTCGGTGATCCTGTCGAACCCGGGAGAGGCAACGCGGCACGCCCGTCCCGACGACGGCGCCCCGCCGAGGCCCGTCTCGCCGGGGCCTCGCCTGGTCTTGCTTCGTCGGTGGCCTCGGATGCGGCGATGGCCGAGACCCAATCGCTGACCTGGGCGAAGCCAGGCCGCGCGTCGTGCTCAGCGTCTTGGGTGGGGAGACGACTGCCGCTGGGGCGGCCCAGCCAGCACCACGTGTCGGAGACGACGATCGGGAACTGGAAGCAGCAGGCCCGCGCCCGGCAGCGGATCCCCATCATTGGCCCGTGGCCGACTCCGGCGCAGGATCGGGTCGAAGCGTTGGCGGTGGCCCGCCTCGGGATCACATCCGGCGGGTGAGTGCTTCTCATCCCCCTGCATTTGAGCTTGACACCTGCTGTACTCGGCACCGGCATACTCCGTTCCAGGAGGCTGACATGAAGCGACGGACTCGAAGGGTCGGAGAGGTTGACCGGTGGTCGCGGGCACGACGGCTGGTCACTGACGTCGCCGAGTCGGATCAGGCGCGGCGGCTGGCGGCGTTGCTGAACCCGGTCGTGGGGTCCCCGTCGGCCCCCCTGCAGGCGGTCGCGGCACTGGATGCGCTGGGTCCGTCGCTGATGCCGCGGACGTCATCGCTGCAGGGCACGGCGATGGGGCTGTCTGTCCTGGCGGCCAGGGCGTCTTCTGGCGTCGCCGAGAAGTTGGCGAGACGGGTGGCCCCAGCCGATGCGCCACTGCCGGCGCAGCTCGCGGTATGGGCGGCGCTCGGCGCCACGGGGACGGCGCTCGCCGCAACCCCGGAACGGGACGACGAGCATCTGTGGATGGCCGCTCTGCGGTCGACCGGGCTGCTGCTTCGGGCCAGCGCCGCCGGCGGAGCAATCCACGATGCCGGTCGGTTTCTGCAGCGTCGCTACCCGACCCGGCAAGCCGTGCGGCCGCTGGCCGTGAGCGTCGCCTTGACCGGCGGCTTGTTGTGGTGGGGCAGCCGCCGGCTCACCGCACGTGAATCTGCGGTGCAACGGTGGCCGCTGCCACAGACGACAACACTTCCGGCCGCGGTTGCCACCGGGTCGGCGGTCACGGTGCTCGGCACCGGGCTCGCCCGGGGGTTCGTGTGGTCACGCACGGCGGTGGAATCCTATTTCGGGCCCGGTGCAACCAAGCTGGTGCTTGCCCGGCTGGCGAATGCTGGGATATGGGCGGTCGGCGCGACAACTGTGTACAACGCCGCTGTCGCCTACATCGGGCGTGCCAACGAGAAGGTCGAGGCCGCCTATGCGGCTCCTCCGACGAGCGCTCTGCTGTCCGGAAGCGCCGGGAGTTTGCTGCCCTTCGACGAGCTCGGCCAGCAGGGGCGCCGGTACGTCACCGACGTCGTCACGCCGGAGCTGATCGAGCAGGTGCTGGGCGAGCCGGCGGTCGCCCACCCGATACGAACCTACGTGGGGTTCAACAGCGAGCCGATCTACCTGGCCGGGCGGGCCGAGCTGGCGCTGGCCGAGCTGTCGCGCACGAGCGCATTCGACCGGTCTCATCTGCTTCTGGTCGCGCCGACCGGCACCGGCTGGGTCGACCAAACCATGATCGAGGCGGCCGAGCTTCTCACCCGTGGTGACATCGCCACCTGCTGCATCCAGTACGGCCGCTACCCGTCGTTCATGTCGGTCCAGAAGCTTGCGCTCGGCCGCGGCCAGTTCAGGCTGCTGCTGTGGGGCGTGCGTCAGCGGCTGGCGGAGCGGCCGCCAGAACGGCGACCGCGGGTGCTGGTCTTCGGCGAGAGCCTTGGCGCCTGGGCGAGCTCCGATGTGATCATGTACCAGGGAATCGAAGGCTTCGACCACTACGGCGTCGACCGGGCCCTGTGGGTGGGACTGCCGTGGTTGGCGAAGTGGTCACGTAGCGGCATGACCCGGGGAAGCAGCGCGCTGGTCCCGCCCAGGACGGTGGGGGTCTTTGATCGCCATGAGCGGCTCGCCGACCTCGATGAGCAACACCGAGCCGAGTTGCGGGCCGTGGTGTTGTCACATGAAAACGACCCGATCGCCGTCTTCGGCCCGGACCTGCTCGTGCAGCGGCCACCGTGGCTGTCCGACGGGCAGCGCGGCCGGGGGATCCCCGAGTCCATGCGTTGGCTGCCGCTGATCACATTCGTCCAGACGGCCATGGACGCCGCCAACGCCATGGTGTCGGTGCCGGGTGAGTTCGGCTCGTTCGGCCATGACTACCGAGCGGACATCGCCAGGTTCGTCAGGGACGCCTACAACCTGCCCGCCGCCAGCGAGGAACAGATGGCGCGCATCGAGCAAACCCTCCGCTCGCTCGAGCTGGAACGGGCCGAGCGGATCAAGGCCAGCGACGGTCACGAGGCACCGCCACCTCCTTCCCGGCGCACCGACGAGGAAGCCAACCTACGTGCGGGCGTTCCGCTGCGCCGTCGGCGCACGGGCGGGGCCCGCTGGGCCGGCAGCCGCAGGCGACGCCGTCAGTGACCGCGCCAATCGCCAGCGTCCGGTGTCCGCTTGTCGACCGACGGGCTCAAGGGTTCCGCTCATCCGTCGGGTCAGAGGCAGCCCCATCCCCGTTGCCAGTGGCGGGCTCGGCGACCTCCGACACGTTGCCCATCCGGCGGGCGTGGTCGCGAGCGCGTCGTCGGCTTCTGCGACCTCGCCGAGGACCTTGCCCGTGTCGATGAGCTTGAACCAGCCGCGGAACCGGCGAGCTGACCACC
>DATHII010000026.1:0-2885 GCA_035316885.1 Jiangellaceae bacterium
CGCCGGCCTCGATGGCGCGGAAGAAGCGCTCGGGGAAGAAATGCGCGTGGACGTCGATGCCGAGGGGCGCTGCCACGGGCGGGATTCTACTATGAACTGCACGGGTGAAAGCCGGTATCTATCGACGGGCCGACTGCGCAGCTACGGCACCTTGATCGCGTGGTAGTCACCGAACGGCGGGCCCCCGACGCCCACCAAGCCGGCGGGCAGCGCCGTCCGCTGCAGTGGGGGCTGCCGCCGGTTGAACTTCTCGTCGTTGACGTTGAAGAGAAAGGCGGGCTCGAGGAGGGTGAAGGAGGACAGCAGGCTGGCGTCCGGGAAAAACACGGGTGGCTGAGTCCCGTCGAGCGGAGCCAGGTAGGCGCCACGAGGCGACAAGGACTGCACCAGCACCGCGCCGCCCGTGGGCGCGCCCAGGGAATAGAAACCGTCCGGGAGATCCTGGATCACGGCGGCGCGGACCGCTGCCGGATCCCATCGCAGCAGCTTGGCGGTGCGGTCGAACCCGAAGCCGGTGGCCAGGATGACGAATCGCTCGGCGCCGGGGGCAGGCCGCGAACGACCCACGCCGTCCAGGGCAAGCGGATGTCGGGTGACGACATGTTGGGTGTCCATGATTCGCAGGGCATGGCAAGACGTCGAGGTCTCGCAGTCGTAGAGCAGATCGCGGGGTGGGACCTGTCGGGATTCGAGCTGCCAATCGAAGAAGCCGAGATGAGCCAGCTCATCCCGGAACCAGCCCGTCACGGAGATCTCGAGGATTCCGCCGCCGGACTCGACCTCGGTCACCTTGGTCACGGGTAGCTGCCCCGGGTTCTCGAGGGCAAAACGGGTCCAGCCCATGTCCACCGTCGCGGGATCGGGACCCCCTTCTCGAACCTCCAGGAGATGCGCATAGACCTCGCCGAGGTTGGCCTCGACCGCCTGCTGCCAGGTGACGGCCACCGTGGGGCCCGCGGTGGACGCAAGGACACGGCCCTCCCGCAGATCCACGAGCGCCACGAGCAGCGTGTTGAGACCGGACGGGAATGATCCACCGATCGAGACTTGCCGCAATACCTGCCTCGCTCCTTGGGAATCGACGCCAAACAGCGGCAGACTGACCGACGGAGTGGTCGGGTTGGTCACGACCACGGCGACAAGGGCCAGCGGCCGGCCCGCAGTGTCCGCGCCGACCTCGAGCAGGACCCAGTAGTAGGGCTCGTCGGCGGTGCCGAAGTCGAGGTTGTGACTCGCATCGAGGGTGATCGGAATGGTCTGGGAGAACGGAATGGTCTGGTCCACGACGGCCTCGACGGTGGGGTCGGAGACGTCCACGCGATCCAATTGATAGAAGAAGCCGTTCCAGACGAAGAACTGCTTTCTCGGGTCGACCGTGACCAGCCGCTGGCGGTAACGAACACTCTGGGTGAACTCCACCGTCGTCCCGAGCGACATCCCGAACGGGAACACGGTCTCGGCCTTGACGGTGAGCCGCACCTCCGGGCCGTCCGGCGTGGCCACCGTCTCGAGGTCGATGGACCCGGCCTGACGCTGCACCTCGTAGGCAACGATGCGACTGGGCTGCCCCGGGCCTAGCGCCGTGCGGGCTATCAGGATGTTGTCACCATCACCCCAGCGCACCTCCTCGTAGTCGCTCGTCAGTGGCAAGAGAAAGACACCCCGCGGTGTCCGGACCTTCCAGCGACCCCCGTCCGAGAAGACCTGCTCCACGCGGACACCGCCGAGGACCCTGCCGATCACGCCGCCGGGGAAATTTTGCCCCGAGTCCTTGGCCTCTTGCCCCAACGTGCCTTCGTATACCGCCACGAACCGCTCCGCGTCGCCCGACACCTGGAAGCGCACCTCCGGTAGCGGCTGACCGGACCCGATTCCCGCGACCATGGTACTGCCCAGAGCGGGGACTTCCACGCGCTGCCCCGCCGGCGAATCGGAGTACAGTCGGAGCGTGCCGTCCACCAGACCATCGGGCGAGGCATTCGTCCCAGTGAGCCGCAGGATCGACGGATCATTCGCGTCCTCGGCCAGGTCCACGTCCAGCCTGCCGCGGAAGAAGTAGTCGATCAGCGCGGCGGAGTACCCCACCGCGCGCGGCAGCAGGGCTCGCCCGTAGTCGCGGTACGCTCGGCGGGTCAGCGTGAGGGCCTCAGCCATCGGCTGGCCGGCGCTCTCGGCGACGGACTTGTAGAGCGCCGATTCGGCCACGAAGTGGCGGATGGCCTCCCCTTGAGAAACCTTCGGAAAGTAGCGCTGGAATCTCGATCCGACCGGCTCCAGAAACGGTGAGGTCAAGTCCACGCTCTCGCGTCGCGGTAGCAGGAAGCCTTCGACGAAGATCGTGTCGTCACTCAGGAAGTTCCCGTTAGTGTACTCCGCTATCCCAAGAGCGGGATCGGTGAGCGGGGCGCTGTTGCCCGGGGGATCGAGCTTGTCGCTGTCGACGAGGCGAGCGATCGGCAGTGGCGCTTCGGCGCGGCCGAGAGTGAAGATCGTCGATGGCGGCATCACGGGCGCAGCCAGGTAGCTCAGGAAGAGGTCGCGTTCTCCGGCCGGCGCATCGAGTCGTGCCCGTTCTGCCCAGGCCTCGTAGCCTTCAAATATGAGGTGCGGGTCGTTCCGGGTATGGGCCGGCACCGACGCGTCCTGGACCAGGTGCGAGAGATGCCCCAGCGTCAAGAACGTCTCGGCGAGCGCCCGGTCTCGCTGCTCTCTCGTGTTCTCGGCCAGGCCGATGCCAGTGAGTGCGCTGAGATAACGCCGCCGCGCGTCCTGCCAGGACCAGTTGCCCCCGCCGGCGACGGAGCTGCCCTGGGCCGGATTCTGCTGCCAAACCGGTGACGCTTGGCCGAGCTGACCGCCGACGCGCAAGCCCGCCCGGTCCCAAG
>DATHII010000027.1:0-5929 GCA_035316885.1 Jiangellaceae bacterium
GGCCGACGGTCGCCAGTGCCACCTCTGGGCCGTCAAGCTCGGCGACCGCCACGGCCCGGTTGAGGGCGATGATCGGCGAGGGATCGAGGCGGACGAGCTGGTCGTAGAGGGCGACGACCTGCGACCAGTCGGTGTCGCGTACGTCGCGGGCGGAGGTGTGCACGGCGCTGATCGCGGCGAGGATCTGGTAGCGACCCGGAGCCACCCCGGCGGCCAGGCGCTCGCGCACCAGCCGGTGCCCCTCGGCGATCATTGCCGCGTCCCAGGCCCCACGGTCCTGCTCGTCGAGGACGACCAGTTCGCCGCTCGCCGAAACCCGGGCGGTGCGGCGGGCCTCGGTGAGGAGCATCAGCGCCAGCAGCCCGGCCACCTCACCGTTCGCCGGCATGAGGGCACGGATCAGGCGAGTGAGCCGGATCGCCTCGGCGGTCAGGTCGTGACGTACGGGATCGGTGTCGCGGCCGGTCGCCAGGTAGCCCTCGTTGAAGACGAGGAAGAGGACGGCGAGTACGCCGGAGACGCGTGCCGGTAGGTCCTCCGCGGACGGCACCCGATAAGGGATGCGAGCCGCCTTGATCTTGGCCTTCGCGCGGGTGATCCGCTGCCCCATCGCGGTCTCCTGCACCAGGAAGGCACGGGCGATCTCGGACACGGTCAGACCGCCGACCATGCGCAGCGTCAGCGCGACGCGGGTCTCCAGCGCGAGCGCCGGGTGACAGCAGGTGAAGATCAGCCGGAGACGCTCGTCGTCGATGGCGCCGAGGGGCTCGGGCGGGTCGTGGTCGTACAACATCTGAGCCTCCTTCTGCTTGTCGTCCCGCTTGTTCTCGCGCCGGATCCGGTCGATGGCCTTGCGGTTGGCGGTGGTGGTCAGCCAGGCGCCGGGGTTGGGCGGTACGCCGTCGGCCGGCCACCGCTGGACCGCGGTCGCGAACGCCTCGGCCGCCGCCTCCTCGGCGATGTCGAGGTCACCGAAACGCCTGGTCAGAGAGGCGACCACCCGTGCCCACTGCTCGTGGTGTGCCTGGGTGATCGCCTCCCGGACGTCGACCAAACTCACAGGAACGGCCGCACCTCGATCTTCCGGTTGCAGGCCTTCGACCCCTCCGCGGCGAGCTTGAGCGCCACGTCGAGGTCAGCGGCGTCCATGATCCAGAATCCGGCGAGATACTCCTTCGACTCCAGGAAGGGCCCGTCGGTGAACATCGCCTCCTCGCCTCGGTTGTCGATGACGGTGGCCGAGCTGGGCGCCGCGAGGCCACCGGCGAAGACCCAGTGCCCCTCCGTCTTGAGCCGGTCGTTGAACGCGTTGATGGCCGCCATCTCGTCCGGGGTGGCGAGGCCGGCCGTGTCGTCGATAACGGAAACCAGATACTGCATCTCGGATCATCTCCTCTGGTTCGGGCCGCCCCTCGTGGGCGGCCGCTCACCCTGCTACGCACACCTCTACCCGATCCGACACCGCCTCCCGGATGTCTTTCAAGCCTTTCTGCTGCGCCGGTTGTGAACGATCCGACTCATCGAAGCCGTCGCTGGACCCTGCGCTCGTCGTAGGCGAGGCCGGCGGCTTCGCAGCGTTGCGGCGCACCTCGACCTTCCGATTGCAGGCCCCCAACACCTCGGTGGCGAGCTTGAGCGCCACGTCAAAATCGGCGGCCTCGATGATCCAGAAGTCGGCGAGGTACTTCTCTCTTCCAACGTGGGTGGGTCTTGACGGCTGGAACCGGTCGGTCGTCTGGTGCGTCGCCTCCGCCACGTGCTTCAGTCGGTTGCATACTGCGGGCGTCCGGCCGGCCGGTAGACCTGGAGCGTTACGCCCTTCGGGAAGGCTCGCGATTCGACCAGGCCAAGCGCGATGTCCGGGCCGTCGTCCGGGAACAGCCGCGTGCCCTGGCCGACGACCACCGGGCAGACGAGCAGATTCATCTCGTCGACGAGGTCGTTCTCGAGCAGCCACCGGGTCAGGGCGCCGCTGCCGTGCACCTGCAGCTCGCCTCCCGGCCTGGCCTTGAGCTCGCCGATGGCCGCCGCGAGGTCGCCGGAGAGGACGGTCGTGTCGGACCACTTCGGATCGGTGAGCGTGTTCGATGCCACGAACTTGGGCCGCGTGTTCAAGGCACCCACGATGGGGTTCTCGAGATCTTCCCTCACGCCCCAGTAGCCGGCGAAGAGCTCGTAGGTGCGCCGGCCGAACAAGAACGCGTCGGCGCGCTGGTAGACCTGGTTGACGAACGTCATGGCCTCGTCGTCGAACAAGGGCTTGGGCGGCCTGGCCCATCCGCCGCGCTCGAATCCGTTCCTGCGGTCCTCATCCGACGCGCCGCCGTTTCCCTGCATCACTCCATCGACGGAGACCTGCGTGGTGGTCGTCAGTTTCATGATCGCGTTTCCCTTCTGCTTGCGGCCGCCGCTCTCGGGCGGCCTCTCACCTCTGCTACGAACACCTCTGCCCCGATCCGACACCGCCTCCCGGATTCTTTCGAGGATTTTCTGGTATGCCGGTTGTGAGCGATCGGTCCGGAACCGCCGCTGAGAGCATGGTCATGCTGGTGGTGCTGACGCACAATTGCTCTCGAATTGATCGGAGGAGAAGCACCTGTGCCATGGCGTCCGAGCCCAATACCGCCGCCGGCCGAACCGGCTGTTCGCGTCACCGTCGATGGAGAAGTGTTCGACGTTACGACGCAAACAGATCAGCCCGGCCACTACCACTACGCATGGATCTCTGGACCAAATCCCGGCTACGGCTTCTCTTCGGCGTCATCGGACGGACGGCTGTCCAGCGTAGTCGACCACGAGGAGGCGATCCGGAACTTCCTGTCGCAGGTGGACCCCGTGACCGGATACATCGAATAAGACGCACGCATCTAGGTCAGGCACAGGTCACAGCGCAGTGTCACGGCTCCTCCTTCGACCCGCTTTACGCCGCCTACGTCCTGGTTCTGGTTCTCGGTCTTCGCAAGGGTGAAGTTCTCGGTCTTTCCTGGAAGGCGCCGTCAATTTCTAGGAGGGCACATGTGTGCCCGACCATCAGCTCCAGCGAGTCCGGCGGTCCTTCTCTATAGGGAAACGAAAGCCGAAACATCCCATGCCTGGCTGCCCATGCCGGACATCGTGGCCGCGGCAGTGATGATCAGGCGCACACAACGGGACGGGTGCCGGCGAGATCTGGCAGCAGACGAACGACATGCCGTCACTTGTCTTCACCGGGCGTCATGGCACTCCGATCGATCCTCGCACTCTCGACAGGAAGTTCACGGCGCGCTCCGACGCCGAGGGAATGCGTCGGTTGACCATTCATGACGCCCGGCACACTTGTGCCAAGCTGCTCGTTGACCTCGATGTGCAGCCGCATATGATCATGCGAATCCTGCGGCATGCCGATCAGGCGGTCACGATGGAGATCTGCGCCAACGCGAGCTCGGCCGCTACACCTCAGCGCTGCGGCGACTTGGAGAGATCTTGGACTGAGCCCTGCTGTACTTGCCCATCCGGCACCGCTTGTCAGCATCTGTATATGTTGCTGACTAGGTAATTTGCTGGTCGGGGTGACAGGATTTGAACCTGCGACCTCTTCGTCCCGAACTCCGCGCACGAACCGCTTCGAGCCTCGCTGACGCTGGCCCGGACGCTTCTGGACAACGGCGAACGTGCTGGGCTGTGCGCTCGTTGCTGTACTTCGCAGCTGTATCAGACATTCTGGTCCGTGGGTGTCCTCGGCTCCGCAGAAGGAGTTTGTACGCCGGAATTACGCCGGCAATGCCGACGTGGTCTGGTGATGATTGATTGTCAATGATGTCCGCATCCGTGAGTACCTGTCGCGCCCTCGGACCCTGCGGCTAGCCACGTCGCTAGGCGAACTGGGGGTGAGCGGAGGTAGCGGAGACGGCGACTCTTGCTGGCTTGGGGGTGTGAGCGCATGGTCATCGTTCTGATCTTGATCGCCGTGGTCGGGTGAGGACGGCCAGCAGGATCACAACGAGGCCCCAGAGGGCGCACAGGACTGACCATGTCTGATTGAAGCTCCCCTGGGTGGGGTGCCATGCCCAGGAGACGACACCGAGGTAGACAGCTGAAAGGCCGGCGCAGGTAGCCGCGAGGAGTCGCGCAGCGGGCCACAAGGCGGCCAACGTCACCAGCCCAAGCAGGGCCAGGCCGTAGGCGCCTTGCACGGAGTAATGATCAATACCGACAGTGATGTCAGCATCGGGGCGGTCCTGACGGTTGAGGTCCCACATGGCTACCGCGTAGACCATCCAGGGAATTGCCCCGAGGACGAGTGGCACCATGAGCAGCTTGGTGGGACGGGCGGACAGATTGCAGCGTCGCGGCGACGGTAGGCCGGCGACGATCATGGTTTCCAGTGCGATGACGAGGGCCCACAAGACGAGCGGCCATTCGGTCGACACGATCGCCGAGACGATGAGCGCGCCAACTGCCACGTACAGCTGTGCCACTGCTGCCTGGAGAAAGGCGCGTCCTCGGACGGCGATTACGGTGAACGGGACACCGACGAACAGCGTCATGTACAGGCCCCACCCGGCCTCGAGCGCCTGCGGCCACTCCGCGTTCCAAGTCACCGTCAGATCGATGAGGCCGAAACCTGGGAACGTGTACCAGCTCAGCGCGAAGAATCCAGCAAGGACGCGACGCACGACCGCAAAGACTCGCGCAAAGTCCCAGTCTGGCACCTTTGCAGCATGCCAAAGCGGCGGCGCCGAAACATCTGCCTGCGCGGTCAGCCGCAGCAGAGGCGGCGCTCGCGCAGTAGCCAGTGCCCGGAGATGGCGGCGTAGGACCAGACTGGGACCGTGCAGCGTGTGGTGTTGTTCGCGTCGGTGGTCGTGGCGGTGGTGCTGTTCATGGTGCTGTTTTCCTGGGCGTTTCAGCGGCGTCTGATCTATCTGCCGTCCACCGGCGCCGCACCGTCGGCGGCCACCGTGCTGGCAGGTGCGCGCGACGTACAGCTCACGACAAGTGACGGATTGCGGCTGGGGGCGTGGCACGTCCCGCCACGCCGCCCGGCCGGTGCATTTACGGTTCTGGTTGCCAACGGCAACGCCGGTGACCGCAGCTTGCGGGCGCCGCTAGCCCGAGCGTTGGGGAACCAAGGATTCGGGGTGTTGCTGTTCGACTACCGCGGCTATGGCGGAAACCCGGGAAGCCCAAGCGAGGAAGGGCTGGCTCGAGACGTACGCGCCGCGCGTCAGTTCCTCACCGATGAGGGCGTGCCCGGTAACCGCATGCTGTACTACGGCGAAAGCCTCGGCGCTGCGGTGGTCGCTGAGCTAGCGACCGAGCACCCGCCAGCAGGGCTGCTATTGCGGTCACCGTTCACCGACCTCGCATCGGTGGGACAGATTCACTACCCATTTGTTCCCGTACGTGCCTTGCTGAAGGACCGCTTCCCGGTAGCCGAGTACCTAGCGCGGGTCGCCGTACCGATCACTGTCGTGTACGGCACAGAGGACTCCATCGTTCCCCCAACGGAAAGCCGACGGTCGGTCGCCGCCGCACGTGGGCCGACACGCCTCGTCGCGGTGGAGGGCGCTGACCATAACGACCCGGCACTGCTAAACGGAGATGTCCTGGTGCAGGCGGTTATGGAACTGGCGAACGAGATCAAGCGCAACCCGGAGCGCTGAGCCCACGACCGGGTTAGCGGCCGTGCCGCAGCAAGCTCCAGGGCTCGCGTCAGGAGGTGTTTCAGTCTCAGACGTAGCCGTTTGAGGGCCCGTTTGGTGGCCTTCCTTGAGGAATCGGGGCCCTGGGGGCTCGAGAAGTTGATCAAGATGGCCACCGGCCAACTCCACGACGCTTACGGCATGAGGCGGCAGCCGCCCCGCCAATGGCGACACCTGTGGGTCAAACAACGTCTTGGATTATCGCGACCGAGCCGGCTCGAACGCCGCGTCTGGGGTCTTGCGCA
>DATHII010000028.1:0-2542 GCA_035316885.1 Jiangellaceae bacterium
GAGGAGATGCGTTCCGCAGCTCTGGTCCCAGTGAGATCTGAACTCGACCTCGCCAACGCGATCTCCAGACGCATGCGGGTTACGTGGCCTCCTCCGTGCGACCATTGTCGAGAAGCAATTGGCCGGGCACGCCGACCAGGCCTCGCGGGGCGGCGTTCAACCTCGGGGTGCTCCGGATCTGGCGGCAGCAATCCGGGAAAGCGCTCCCTCACCCGCTCGAGCTGATCGAGCAGAACACCGGCGGCTGCTGCGGCTTGTCCAGCCATCAGTATCTGGTCGTCGGTGCTGGCTGCCTCTCCTGAGTCGATCGCCAATTGGAAGGCCCGCGTCGCCCCGTCGAGGTTCTCCCGCTATGACGGGACGTTTGGTTGGAAGACGTCCTCTCGTCGCCCGTCTTACGCGTCACGCGGCCTTGGGGTTCAGTGCTACGACGAGGTCGGCGTTCAGCGCGGAGGCGAGTCGTTCGAGGACGCCGATCGTGGGGACGGCGCCCCCGGCCTCGAGTCGCGAGATGGCGGACTGGGTCATGCCCGCTCGTTGGGCAAGCTCGACCTGGGACATGCCCAGTTCGAGCCGCCGAGTCCGGACCGCTTGCCCGAGCTCGTAGGCACGCCGTGCCGCCTCGTACCCGGCGCGAACGGCATCGGAGTCACGGCGCCGCTCCCACCTCACATGCTCAGTCATCTCGACCCTTCCTGTCATAGACATCTGCGGCGTGGCCGTGGTTGGCCGCACACTCCTTCTGTGCCATCAGTGCCCGTTCAACCTCGGCGGTCTCGGATCGCTGGGTCTTGTAGAACACCGTTAGCAGGATCACCCGCCGGTCAGATGCGAGCCAGTAGGTGATCCGGACGTGCTGTCGTCTGAGGTGGAATCGAAGCTCACGGACCTTTCCTCCCAGGTGGCGCGAGTACGGCTCGCCGAGTGTTTCGGCGTGGTCGGCGAGCAGGTCGGCGTAGAACTCGGCTCGGCCGTAGTCGTCGTCGGACAGCGAATCGAGCCAGGTCCGGACCTCCAGCTCCACCTCGATGTCGTACGGCGTCATTCACTTGATGCTATATTCATCCAGCGCTATAGGCAAGTGGCTCGCATGACGGCGAACACCAGGAACACCGTCTCGTCCGCGCCATGCCGCACCTTGTCGGTCGAGACGCCGGTGCCGCTACGTGTCTTATCCCTGCCGCAGTAGGTCGCCGATGGCCGCTATCCCGCGTCTGATCGTGTCCTGGTTGACGTCTCCGAAGCCGAACACGATCCCCGGCGGCCCCTCGCTGTTCGGTGATCGGTATCGACCGAGCCCTTGCAGCCCGACGGAGCGCTGGGCTGCCGCGTCGACGATCTCCGCCTCGTTGGCTCCCTCGGGGAGCTGGGCGATGGCGTGGAAGCCAGCGGCGAGGCCGGTCAGCTCGAGGTCGGGAGCAGCCTCGCCGATCGCTTCAACCAGTTCGCTGCGCCGTGCGGCATAGACGCTGCGCATGCGGCGCCGGATGGCGATCGAAGCGGCCCGACTCGATCAGCCGGGCCAGGGCGAGCTGGTCGAGTGTCGGCGAGCCGCGGTCGCTCCGGTACTTCTCCTCGGCGATCCGTGCCCTCAGCTGCCGAGGAGTCAGCACCCACCCCAGTCTGATCGCGGGAGCGAGTGACTTGCTGACCGATCCGACACTCACGACGCGATCCGCTGCGAGGCCCTGGAGCGATCCGACGGGCTGCTTGTCGTAGCGGAACTCCGAGTCGTAGTCGTCCTCGATCGCCACCCCGCTCACCCGGGCTGGATGCGGGCCACCGTCTGGGGACTTCCCCGTGCCGTCGCCGGTGCTGACGATAACGACGAGGGGCTGGAGATTGTTGAAGACCGACCGGCCAGTGAGGCCCGGAATGGCCCACAACTGCGCGGGCAGGCTAGGAAAGCGTCGATTCGACGACAAGTGCCGCCTCGACGAGATCCTCGCCGAGGTAAATGCCGGGGACGTCTCGTCGGGCCGACGGCGCGAGGAAGGCATCGCCGGCGTAGAAGGCTCGTACGCCGGGGAGGGCGTTGGCCGCGTCGATCGCGGCCACGGCCGATCGACGCGTGACGGCTCGCTGCGCCGTCACTACGGCACCGATCGCTTCCATGGCCTGGACCGTGGAGACAAGCGCGTCGGTGGGCGTCCTCGCCCCGAGCACCCGGCACGGCCAGCCGCGTCGGGCCAGAATCACGGCGAACGACTCCAGCCCGATCGTGTGCAGGTCCTGGGGACCGCAGGCGAGGACGATCGGGTGGGGGCGGAAGGGCGGCGGTGCCAGGAACGCCTGCCGGGCCAGCCAGGCCCGAACGCCCTCGGTGGCAAAGTGCTCGCGCCCAACGTCGCACCGGCCGGCCTTCCACCGCGAGCCGATCTCGCGCATCGCGGGCAGGATTGCCCGGCGGATGGTCTCCTCGACGCCCAGCCGCTCGGTTGACCCATCGAGCGCAGCCCTAAGTCGCCCGATGTCGAGCGCCAGCGCAGCGTCGACGACCGGCTCGGACGGGGCCGCATCCCCGGACCAGACCACTGCGGCG
>DATHII010000029.1:0-10521 GCA_035316885.1 Jiangellaceae bacterium
CCGTACCCGTGTCCAATGCCTCGCCCACAACGTCCAGCACGGCCACCACCGGATGACCGACCTGGGTAAGCGAGGTGTTATCCATACCGCCGAGGATAGAAGCCGCCACCGACAATGGCGCATTCCCCGAAACCGTCACCGGAGAATGTGGATAACCACACCAGCCGATGCCCATGTGTGGAAAAGAATCGCTACGATCCCAATTTGGGGCGTGCACGAATCCCCCCGGAACCCGCAGAATCTCGGCATGCCCTCGTCGATCGACGACCTGACCGAACTGGCGCAACCGCTCGTCCGGAACGGCAGGCGGACCATCCTCGGTATCACCGGACCGCCGGGCGCGGGCAAGTCGACGCTTGCCGAGGCTGTCGTGGATGCCATCGGCGCGAACGCCCGGCTGGTCGGGATGGACGGCTTCCATCTGGCCCGCGCCGAGCTTGTGCGGCTCGGACGCGTGGACCGGAAGGGCGCACTCGACACGTTCGATGCGCTCGGATACGTAACACTCCTGCGCAGGCTCCGCGAGAACGTCGAGTCAGTCGTGTACGCACCGCGCTTCGACCGCGTGATCGAGGAACCGATCGCGGGTGCCGTTGCTGTCGAGCGGCACATCCCCCTCGTCGTCACCGAGGGCAACTACCTGCTCTCGGAGCAGGGCGATTGGGGCGGCGTCCGACCCCTTCTCGACACGTGTTGGTACCTCGATCTCGACGATGAAGAACGCCAGCGACGTCTCACTGCCCGACACGAACGCCATGGGCGGTCGCCCCGCGAGGCGCTGGGCCGCACCCTGGGAAGCGATCAGGCAAATGCCGATCTGGTGATTGCTACCCGCCACCGCGCCGATCTCGTGATCACGCTGAGGGCGGACACGCCCTAAAGGCGGATGGCGACCGTCGTCACACCGTGAGTAACACCTTTCCCGCGTGCTCCCCAGCCTCGACGATCCGGTGCGCCTCGGATGCAGCGGCGATCGGCACGGTCCGGTCGACGACCGGACGGACATCCCCGGACTCCAGAAGTGGCCAGACGTGCTCGCGGACCGCGGCGACGATCGTCGCCTTCTCCTCGGCGGGCCGCGCCCGAAGCGTCGTCGCGATCAGGGCCGCGCGCTTCGCCATCAGTGCCGACAGGTCCAGCGCGCCCTCTCGCCCACCCTGCAGGCCGATCACGACCAGTCGTCCGTTGGTCGCAAGCACCGCCAGGTTGCGGGCGAGATACTTCGCTCCCATGTTGTCCAGCACGACGTCAGCGCCGTGCCCGTCAGTGGCCCGCTTGACAGCGGCTACAAAGTCTTCGTCGCGGTAGTTCACCAGCACGGACGCGCCGAGCGAGCGGCACAGTTCGAGCTTCTCGGCCGTGCCCGCCGTGGCCGCCACCGTGGCACCCACCACGCGACCGAGCTGTATCGCCGCCGTACCCACCCCGCCGGCGCCGCCGTGGACGAGAAGCACCTCGCCAGGACGCAGCCCGGCGGTCATGAACACGTTGGACCACACCGTGCACATGACCTCGGGCAGCGCGGCGGCGGTGATCAGGTCGACGCCGCGTGGAACGGGTAACAGTTGACCGGCGGGGACGGCGACCTTCTCGGCGTAGCCGCCGCCCGCCAGCAGCGCACAGGCCTGGTCGCCAACCTCCCATCCGGTGACGCTGGCACCGACAATGGAGACGGTGCCGCTGCATTCGAGCCCGGGCCAGGTGGGCGCACCGGGTGGCGGTGCATACCGGCCCTGTCGCTGCCAGAGATCGGCGCGGTTGACGGCCGACGCCGCCACGTCGAGCACCACCTCGCCGGGCGCGGGCTCCGGATCGGGGACCTCCGACCAGGCCAGTACCTCCGGACCACCGGGCGTCGTGACGACCACCGCGCGCATCAGCGGCGGTCTGGCCGGCCAGGACCAGGGCCGGGACCTGGGCGCGCACCAGGGTCAGGTCCGTCCGAGTCCCCGCCGTCCGACTCCCGGCCGTCAGCACCCTGGCCGTTCGATTCGGCCTCACCCTCGGGTTCGTCGGTCGACCCTCCGGGCCGCGGTGCCCAGGGAAGCTCCTCCGCCGGCCGGACGACGATGATCCGGTCGCCGCGCAGCAGATGCCCGATGGCCGGAGAGTGGTAAGGCAGCGCCGCGCCATCGCGCACGACGGCGATGACCAGATCGTCGACCTGACGGGGAATCCGACCCTCCTCGCGTGGCGTCACGTCGCGCTCGGCGACCTCGAGGCCCTCCCCGGTCGAGATGAGGTCTTCGAGCACATTGCCGAGCGCCGGGCTCACCGTCGCCAAACCGAGCAGCCGCCCAACCGCGTCGGAGGAGACGATCACCGAGTTGGCACCGCCCTGCCGAACCAAAGCGACGTTCTCCTCCTCGCGCACGGCGACGACGATCTCGGCGCGCGGGTTCAGCTGGCGCGCCGTGAGCGTGGACAGCACGCTCGCGTCGTCGCGTCCGGTGGTGACGATGATCTGGGTCGCCTCGGGCACTCTTGCTCGCCGCAGTACGTCCGATCTCGTGGCGTCACCGAGGATGCCGACCATCCCCAGCTCGTTGGCCTCGGCGATCGACGCCGGGGACGGGTCGACGACGACGATCCGGTTGGCAGCGACGCCGTTGGAGAGCAGCGTTGCGACGGCACTGCGGCCCTTCACGCCGTAGCCGACGATGACCGTGTGATCGCGCAAGGTCTTCCTCCAGCGGTTGAGCCGCAGCTGCTCGCGCCCCCGCGACGTGAGGGCCTCGAGGGTGGTCCCGACGAGGACGATCAGGAACAGCACTCGCAACGGCGTGATGAGGACGACGTTGACGATCCGCGCCGTGTCGCTCACTGGTGTGATGTCGCCGTAGCCGGTGGTCGAGAGGCTGACCGTCGAATAGTAGAGCGCGTCGAGGAGGTCGACCTCGCCGTCGGAGGTGTCGTTGTACCCCGTTCGGTCGATCCAGACGACGAACACGACGACGGCGAGCACGCCCAGCGCGATCAGGACGCGCCGCACGATCGCCCGTACCGGGTCGAGCACGATTGCGGGAAGGCGTACCGATCCCTCGACCTCCACGGAGTCCGACGCTAGCGGACTCCGGTGACGACCCCAGCCGTCTATCCGCGCGGCACGCCTACGTACCTGGCGGCCACGTCCAGTTGCGGGCCAGCGTCGCCGCCTCGGCCGTGGCCGTGGCCACCGCCTCGGCGCCGCCACCGCGTTGTGCGGCCGCGTAGCCGACCACGTAGGTGGTGATCGGCGCCGCGGGCCGGTCGACGCTGTGAGCCGCTTCCCGGGCGAGATCGAGCACGGCGGCGACGTCGACCTCGTCGGGGGGTACCCCCATGGCTTCGCAGAGTGCCTGCACCCACTCCTCGATCACGTTCGTCTCCCTCTCGTCAACCACTACCTGCCCACTTCCCCGTTGATCACGTCGGAATGGGGGTGAGGAACCTCCAGGGTGCCCCACTTCACCATGATCAACGGGGGGATCGGGGTGGCGTCGGGTCCAGCGGGCCAGGTCCTGCGGGGTGTCGATGTCGGTCGCCGCGCCGTCTTGGTCGGGGATCGTCGCCAACGTCAGGTAATCCAGCAGGCGACGTACCGGCAGGTCGCGTCCGTCACCGACCTCGTTCAGCGCGCGCCGGAGAGCCGGCAACCGGTACGCCGCCAGCAGAGGCTGCACCCGCCCGGTCCCGTCGACCAGTGCCACACCATCGGCCGTGGCAACGTCTACGGCCTCCAGCAGTCGCCCGACGGTCGCGACGTCGACCGCCGGCAGGTCGGCCGCGAGCACGACCACGACCCCGACCTCGGCGGACAGCTCGGCGATCCCTGCCGACAGCGCAGCCACCGGGCCCGAGCCGGGTGGCGACTCCAGTGCCCAACGGACGGCCGGGCCGGTCGGCCGCGTCGGACCGACGACCACGGTCCGGGCAGCACCGGAGCACGCGGCGAGCGCCGTATCGAGCAGGGACCGATCGCCGACCTGCAGCGCCGCCTTGTCGACGCCACCGAGCCGGCGTCCCCGTCCACCCGCGAGCACGACGGCGGCCCATACCCCGGACGACCCGCCCTTCCCCATGATCATGTCGATTTCGCCCCCTCCTCGGGCAGCGAAATCGACATGATCATGGGAGTCGGGCGGGGCATCAGTGCCCAGTCTGGACGTGCGGCAGGATGACCACCATGCGAGTCGCCCTCGTCCAGTTCGCCGCCGGCCTCGATTCGGCCGCCAACCTCGACGCGGCCCAGCTTCTGACCAAGGAGGTCGTGGCCGATCTGATCGTCCTGCCCGAGGCCGTCATGCACGACTTCGGGCCGCCGGATTCCCGGCTTGGGCCCGTCGCCCAACCGTTGGACGGCCCCTTCGTCTCCGCATTGGCCGGGCTGGCCCGCCATCACGGCGCAGGCGTCGTCGCCGGCATCTTCGAGCGTTCCGACGACCCGGAGCGCCCGTACAACACCCTCGTTGCGCTCGGGCCGGACGGAGTCTTGCTGGGCTCCTACCGCAAGACCCACCTCTACGACTCGTTCGGCTACCGGGAGTCCGACCGCCTGCTGGCCGGGCGGCCGGAACCCGTGGTCGTCGACGTCGCCGGCCGCCGGTTGGGCTTGATGACCTGCTACGACCTGCGCTTCCCGGAGCACGCCCGTGCGCTGGTCGACGGCGGGGCGGACCTGATGGTCGTCCCCGCGGCCTGGGTCCGCGGACCACTCAAGGAGGACCACTGGGTCACGCTCCTCAGGGCGCGGGCGATCGAGAATACGGTCGACGTCGTCGCCGCGGCCCAGTGCGGCCGCTGGTACTGCGGCAACAGCATGGCCGTGGACCCGATGGGTGTGGTGGTGGCGGCCCTCGGCGAGGCCGAGGGCGTCGTCACCGCGGTTCTGGACGAGAGGCGCCTGCGCAGCGTCCGGGAGCAGAACCCTGCCCTGAAACACCGCCGGTGGGCCGTGGTGCCGGCGAGTCGCCGCGCCCAGGATTGATCAATCGACCCCGCGTAGGTCGTCCCAGAGCCGGACGCCACCGAGCAGGCCCTTGTCGTTCGGGATGACGGTGACATCGGAACCGAGGCCACGGGTCAGGTGCTTGGCGCCACCGCCTCCGACGTAGAGGTGGTCCCACCACAGCACCGGGCGCAACGTATCGACGGCCGCGGCGAACCGCTCGGTCCATGCCCGGGCGCCGAGCCGCTTGCGCATGTGGTGGCCGAGTTGTTGGTCGTAGGTCTCGCCGTCACGGAAGGGCGCCTGGGACATCTCGACCTTGGGAAGCAGGCGGCCGTCGTCGAACAGGGCGCACCCGAACCCCGTGCCGAGCGTGAACAGCACCTCGAAGCCGCGGCCCTCGACCACGGCCATGCCGGCCACCTCGGCGTCGTTGAGCACCCGGGTGGGCCGACCCAGCGCGTCCTCGAGCGCGGCACGGATGTCGTACTCGGCCCACTCCTTCTCCAGGGCCGGCCGCCTCGGGGTGAACGGGCCGGCCTCCGTGACGTAGTGCGGTGTGGCGTGGACGATCCCGCCACGCACCAGCCCGGGGAAGCCGACGGACACGCGGTCGAACGTGCGACCGGTCGCTGCGGCGACCTCGTCGACCGCGGCAATGAGCACACTCGGCGGGCTCGGGTACGGCGTGCGCCGCTTCACCCGCTCGGACACGGGCCGACCGGCGGAGTCGAGCACGATCGCCTTGATCCCGGTGCCGCCGCAATCGACGGCGAGAGTCCAGGGGCGCCTGCCCGCAGTGGTGTCCACGGGGAGGACGGTAACTGCAGGGTGGCGGATCGACGGTGCCGCCCGTGCGGGCGGTACGGGTCGGTGCGCCGGTCGGGACGGATCGCCGGAATGCCGGCGGCGAGTGCTCAGTCGCAGCCGCCGATGTCCTGCGCGTATGCCTCGAACACGAGGTCAGCACCGCGTTGGCGGTGCCGACCGAGCCGGGCGAGCAGGTTCGTGCCCTCGTCGCGGATGCGCTCGATGGCCTCTGGATCGGGGGCGGACAGATCGTCGACGAGCTTGCCGAGCGCGGTGATCGAGACCCGGGCGTCGTCGTGCTCGGACGCGAGCCGAGCTACCGCGAAGTTCAGCCGTGGAGCGGTGCGGAGGATGTCGGCGTACATCCCGTCCGGCCCCTCGGTGGCGACGACGTGGTCGTCGAACGAGCTGGCCAGCCGGTCGGTTCGGGCCTGGACGCGGACCGCCCAGACCGGATCGCGGGCCGGTGCGGCGAGCGCGCGTTCCAGTGCGGTCATCGCGGCGAGAAGCTCGGCACGTCGGGTGCGGGCCACGTCCACGGGTTCGGGCAGGGGGTGCGACGTCATCGCTCACCTCCGGCTCGGCCGGGGTCGTCCTGCCACGATGGTCCCTCGCAACGGCCGGTCGGTAAAGACCCGGGGCGGCACGGCATGGAAAACTAGGCGTCGGGAGGGCTGCCGGAGAGGCCGAACGGGGAACTCTTGAAAAGTTCTAGGGCGGGGCCCACTCCGTCCTCGTGGGTTCGAATCCCACGCCCTCCGCTCGTGGTGCGGGCGCACCTTCGGCCGTGGCGGGCCGTGTGGATAACTCGTCACAGGGTCGCGCGGACGATGCTTAGCGGGCATTCTTGACCGACGGGCCGTCGTCGGGGGCCGACGGACGTGGGCGGATCGGGGGAGAGATGAGCGCTCTCGTCGTCATCGTGTGTGATCAATGCGGCGATACCGGCACGGTGGGACACACCCCGCACGAGGCACGTGCCGAGCTTTCGGCGTGGGCCAGGAGGGGCGGGCTCGACCTGTGTCCACTCTGTCGCCTGCTGGCTGAGTCGCACGATCGGCTGGAGGCCGCCACCGGATAGACCCACACCGGCAGGCACACTGTGACGGATGCGCCAGCACCGCGTCATTGCCGTGGTCGCCGGGAGTCTGATCCTGGCGGCGTGCGCCGCCACCAGCTCCGGCGAGTCCGACGCCCGGCGCCTCCCGAACGTCCCGAGGCCGGCTCCCACCACCACGCCGTCCCAGACTCCCACTCCCACGCCGCCTGCCGAGCTGCCCAGGGGCGGGCGGACGATCTTCCCCGAGCACCGCCTGGTGGGATTCTCCGGTGGCCGGGGCGAGTCATTCGGCCTTCTGGGCATCGGTGACATGGACGAGCGTGCGGCCGAGATCGCGAAGGTCGCCGCCGCGTACACGCTCGACGGCCGGACGCCGCTGCCGGTGTTCGAGCTGATCGCCGTGATCGCGCACGGGAAGCCGACCGACTCGGGCCTCTACCGCACGCACGAGCCTGCCGAGGTCGTCGAGCAGTATCTCGCGGCGGCCCGCCGGCACCGAGGGCTGACGTGGAACAGGCTCACAGGGGATCTCGCGCCGCACGTCTACACGGGCTTCAAGCTCTTCTACGACGAGGACCAGCGGCGCGGACCGCTGATGAGCGAGGCCGAGGTGCTCGCGTTACGACCTCAGCCGAGCTACGTGCTCTACGAGTGACGACGACGGAAACATCCTGCTTCGAGGATTGCCGGAACAACATCATCGGTCACACTGGTTTCGTGAGCACCAGCGCCGAGGACACCGATCGGCAGGTCTACCGCGTGCCCACGGGAGTCGCGCTGCGTGGTGTCGGCGTCGGCGCCATCGGGTTGGGTGTCTGCGTTGTCGGCACCACCGTCCTGCGCGCCGCGGAACCCACTCGCGCGGTGGTGGTCGGTGTGGGACTCGTGATCGGCCTGTTGGCCGTGCTCGCGCTGACCACGCTGGTGGTCGGCGTGCTGCGGCTGGCCGGCCTGGGTGCGCGCCTCGAGCTCGACGACGAAGGGTTTCTCAACGCGACCGGTCCGGGTGCAGGTGTCCGGCGCGCCGCCTGGCGGGACGTCCGCCGGGTCCAGTCCGACGGCCCGGTCGTCTCGGTTGATCTGTCCGCCGGTCGTCGCAGCATCATCCGCACCGGCGCGCTCGACGTAGAGCCACGGGTGCTGGCCCGCGAGATCCGTGCCCACCTGGTACGTGGCAAGCCGGCACGCCCATCGGCCTGAGCGGCCGGACTCAGCAGACGGCGCGGAGGTCCGCGGCCACGCCGGGCGCGGGTGTAGCCGACGCTGACGGGTCTGGCGACGTGGTGCCCGAGTCTCCGGCCGCTGTGTCCGTTTCCGGCGACCCGGAGGCGGACGGCGTGGCCGTTGGGGTCGGGACGGGAATCATGGCTTCCTGCACGAGTTGGTGCACGGTCTCGTAGTCAGGGTTGCTCGCCGAACTGTCGAAGCTGGCGAAGAACTCGTTGTCCAGCGACAACGTCGCGATGGTCTTCTTCTTGATCTCGAGGGCCAGCTCGGCCAGTGCCGGGAACAGATCCTCCGGGATGTCGGTGCGAACGATGTCTCTGGTCGCTGCGGCGAGGCTCTGGTACCTCGTGAGCACGGTGGCGGGGTCGGCCTCGTCGATCATCGCCCCGATGACGCAGCGCTGACGCTCCATCCGCTCATAGTCGTCGGAGCCTTCTCGGGACCGCGCGAACCACAGCGCTTCGTAGCCGTCAAGGAGTTGGTTGTCACCCTTCTCGATATAGCCGGTGACCGCGTTGTGCCCACCTGTGGACTCGTCGGTGCCGCCACCGATCGGGATGTCCCTGGGCACGTCGATCGTGATGCCGCCCAGCGCGTCGACGATCGCCTGGAAGCCGGCGAGGTCGACCAGTACGTAGTAGTCGACGGGGATGCCGAGCGCACCTTCGACGGCCCATTTGGTGGCGTCGGCGCCGGGGTTCTCAGAGCCCGCGAACACCTCTGCCGGCACCTCCGCCGGGACGTTCTGGTACACGGCGTTGAGCAGGTAGTTGGCATCGTCGTTCCGGTGGCCGAAGCCCGACGGGTAGTACTCGTTCAACGGGCTGTCGGAGGGGAACGGCACACCCTGCAGGTTGCGCGGCAACGAGAACATGACCGTGTCGCCGGTCTCGGTGTCGATGCTGGCCAGGATCTGGGTGTCGGGACGTAGACCCTCGCGACCCTCACCGGCGTCGCCACCGAGCAGCAGGATGTTGACCCTCGGGATGTCGGCCCACGGATCGGACTTCTCCCCGATCTCGGGCGTTGTGAGGCTGGCCTCGTCGTCGCCGGCGATCGCGCCGATGAGGTCGCGCTGTGTGAACGCGTAGCGCGAGCCCAACGCCAGTGGCGCGACGACGAGGCTGGCGGCCAGGGTGACGACGAGAGCACCACCGAGCCGTTGGCCGGCGGACAGTCCTCTCGGTTCGAGTGCCCGGTGGCTGGTCAGCGCGACGAGCAGCCAGATGACGGCGCCGAGGGCCAGAGCGAGGCCTATGACGGTCAATTGGTTGCGGTTGAAGGCGACGGCGGCCAGTCGCGACCGCGGCACCAGGACGATGACGGCCGCGGCGGCGGCCAGGGCCAGCACGATGCCGGTGAGGAAGAACGCTCCCCACCGACGCCGGCCGGCGGCCCACAGGCCGGCGCCAGGGATGAGCGAACCGAGGGCGGCGAGGCCGAGAAAACGCCCGTACCGGGTAGTGCGTTCGCTCCGGCGGACTTCGAGACGGGTGCGCCGCGCGCCGTTGCGGGAGTGCGCAACCCTCACGGAGCGCGTCACCTCGCCGTCGATCCTGTCCACAACCCTCCTATTCAACCTCATCGGGACGCCCCCCATGAAAGACGCGTGAGCACCCGGGAAGGTTGCCCTGGCGCGTGTGGGCGACCTCACGTGCCGAGCAGAGCCCGGACGTCGTCGTCCTCGACCTGTCGGAAGTCCTCGTACCACGTCCCGACGGAGCCGAACCGGCGAGGACGCGCGAGCGCCACGAACGCATCAACCGCAGCGGCCAGTCGCGGGTCGGTGTCGGCCGGGGCTACCGGCACCGCGAGAACGACCACTGTGGCCGACAGTGCGCGGACGACCTGGGCCGCCGCCAGTGCCGTGGCTCCCGTGGCGAGCCCGTCATCGACGATGATCACCGGACGGCCGGCGAGCTCGGGGGGTGGACGGCCGGCACGCAAGACCTGCTCCCTGCGGGCGACCTGGCCCTCCGCCGCGGTGAATGCCTGATCCAGCTGGGGCTCGGTGAGGCCGGTGTGACGGACGACGTCGTCGTTGCGAACCCGAACGCCCGTGCCACCGACGGCTCCCAGCGCGAGCTCCGGGTGCCAGGGCACACCCACCTTGCAGACGACCAGTGCGTCCAAGTCGGTGTCGAGGACACGGGCCACCTCGGCCGCGACCACGACACCGCCCCTCGGCAGGCCGAGGACGATCGCCCGTCCGTCACCCGGAAGGCCGTCCCGCAGCCGCGTCGCGAGCTCGACGCCAGCCTCGCGACGGTCGCTCCAGAGGGGCGGTCGTCGTTCCATACACCTGACTTTGCCGCGTCCTGAACCCGGCGGGTAGCCTTGCGTCGCCCGTTCTCGACGGGTGTGGAGGCGTCGCCTAGTCCGGTTTATGGCGCCCGCCTGCTAAGCGGGTTGAGGCTCAAACCCTCTCGCGGGTTCAAATCCCGCCGCCTCCGCCACTCTCACCAGGGCGGATGCCGTCCTGGTCACGCTCGGCAGC
>DATHII010000030.1:0-2683 GCA_035316885.1 Jiangellaceae bacterium
GCTCAGGCATCTGCATTCCTCCCTCTTGCACTGACCACTCTGCCCCCGGGTGGACCCCGGCCAACCCGGCTAGCGCCAGGACCAGCGCGTTGATCGCAGCCAATACTCCCGGGCGTCGGCACTGCGCAACTCGAGGAGGCCTGGCGAGCCTCCCTGATTCCGGACATCGGACCCAATAAGGTCCGATCCGGAATGGAGGATGATCAATGCCGGAACGGCGCAGGAAGTTTAGTCCTGAGTTCAAGGACGAGGCGGTGAAGATGGTGACCGAGTCGTCTCGTCCGATCGCCGAGGTCGCCCGTGAGATTCAGGTGAATGAGGGCACTCTCGGGAACTGGGTGAACAAGTATCGTGTCGAGCACGCCGACGAGGAGCCGCCATTGACGATCTCGGATCGTGCGCGCCTTCGCGAGCTCGAGCGAGAAAACCGTGAGTTGAAGATGAAGGCGGAGTTCCTGGGAAAAGCGGCCGCCTTCTTCGCCCAGGAGTATCGGTGAGCGCAAAGTTCGAATTCATCGATGGCGAGAAGGCGCTGTTCCCGATCGTGAAGATGTGTATCTGGATGGGAGTGTCGACCTCGGGCTATTACGAGTGGCGGGACCGGCCGGCGTCGGCGACGACCCGGCGGCGCGAGCAGCTGGCCGTCCTCATCGGGTGGATCTTCGAGGACTCGGAGCAGACCTACGGGCATCGCCGGGTGCACGCCTGGCTGGCCCGCCAGGGCGAGCGGTGCGGCCCGGAGCTGGTGCGAGCGATCATGCGTGAGCTCGGCCTGGTCGCCTGCCAGCCCCGGCCGTGGCGGCCCACCACGACGGTGGGCGGCGACGTCACGCCGATGCCCGACCTGGTGGCCCGCGACTTCAGCGCGGACGCGCCGGGCAGCAAGCTCGTCGGTGACATCACCTACCTGCCGACCTGGGGGGCTTCTGCTACCTCGCCACGGTCATCGACTGTCACACCAAGGCCTGTATCGGCTACGCGATCGCCGCCCACCTGCGCGCCGAGTTGGTCATCGACGCCCTGCGCATGGCCGCCCGAAACTACACCCTGGTCGATGGGGCGATATTCCACTCCGATCGCGGCACGCAGACCGGACTCAACCGGTCGTCGCAACACCGCCTTGTTGGGCTAACAGTAGGTGCTCGTCGAAGACCTCGGCGGGGGTCTTCCAGCCGAGGGTCTTACGCGGCCGACTGTTGAGTGCCGCGGCGACGGCGTCGAGCTCGTCGCGGTCCCATCTGGACAGGTCGGTGCCCTTGGGGAAGTACTGGCGAAGCAGCCCGTTGGTGTTCTCGTTGGTGCCGCGCTGCCATGGGCTGTACGGATCACAGAAGTAGATCTCGACACCGGTGTCGACCTTCAGCTGTGCGTGCTGGGCCATCTCCTTGCCGCGGTCCCAGGTGAGGCTCTGGCGTAGCTGCTCGGGCAGCGTGGTGATCGTCGATGCGAGAGCGTCTCGGACGGCCTGGGCCCCGTAGCCGGCCAACGCGGGTCCGTTTTTCACCCGCGGCTCGATCCCGTAGCCCTCCATCCGGGGCAGGTGCAGCAGCATCGTGAACCGGGTGGTCCGCTCGACCAGCGTCCCGATCGCAGACCGGTTCAAACCGATGATCAAGTCCCCTTCCCAGTGCCCGGGGACGGCACGGTCGTCGGCCTCCGCGGGGCGGGCGCTGATCATGACCTCGGGAGGGACCATGCCATCGCGCCGCTGTCGCGCACGAGCTCGCGGCACCCGCAGCGCACGGCCGGTACGCAGGCAGGCGACCAGCTCGCGCCGCAGAGCGCCGCGACCCTGGATGAAGAGCGCCTGATAGATCGCCTCGTGCGAGATCCGCATCGACTCATCCTCTGGGAAGTCGGCCGGGAGCCGGTTGGCGATCTGTTCCGGGCTCCACGAGATGGCCCACCGGCGGTCCTGTCGACGTGCCCGGTTCCTGCCATTCCACCGCGTCGGCGGCGGCCCGGGCACCGTGCGGCCGTCCGGGGTGCGGATCACCCCGGCCAACCGGTCCTGCACATACGCGCGCAGCCGGGGGTTCGACGCGAGCTTCGCCGCCTTCGGTCGAGCAGCCCGCCGATCGCGATGCCACTGCGCGATCACGGCACGGTAGACCAGTTTCCCGCCGCGGGTCGCGGCGTTGCGGCGCAGCTCCCGCGAGATCGTCGACGGCGAGCGGTCCATGTGCCTCGCGATCTCGCGCACGCCGTAGCCGTAGGCGCGCAGGATTGCGATCTCTTCTCGTTCGAGGAAGGACACGTACCGGCCAGTGTGAGGCTTGAAGTTTGACGGTGGCATGCCGCCAGCCTCACGAAACCATCGAGTTCCAACGGCTGGTGACACACCGGCTCTGACCCCGGCATCCTCGCTCGTCGCGCCAGCCGCGATCCCATTCCAGAACCGCTGACGATGCTCACGCCGCGCCACCGGCGGTCGACCCGGCGACCGCATCGGCCGCCTACCTGCAGCCGCTGCCGCCCACCCTGCTGGTCGTCCCATCCGCACACCTCCCGATCGAGGTGTTGCGACGACCAATTGAATCCACCCTCACTTCCCTGGTCGGTGTGGAAGATGACCCCGGTGATCGCCTGCTTGCCGCCGCGGACCGCAACCGCCATCTGCAGCGCAGAGGTGGCCAAGTCGGCGTCGTGGTGCTCGCCCAGGGCGAACCCGACGATGCGACGC
>DATHII010000031.1:0-8040 GCA_035316885.1 Jiangellaceae bacterium
CGGGCGGAACCACGTCGACGATCGCGCCCAGCCGGCCGCCGGCAAGCACCAGTTGGCTGACCTCCAGCAGCAAGAGCGACAGGGTGCTGCCGGGGTCGTCGCCGCGGGCGATCTCGCGCAGCGCCACCAGGAAGCTCTCGACCTGGTCGGCGATCTCGGCGGCGAACTCGGAGTAGTCCTCGGTGGTGCCCGGTTCAGACATCGAGCAACCTCCGACCCTCGAAAGCGCGTCCCAGCGTGACCTCGTCGGCGTACTCGAGATCTCCTCCTACCGGCAGTCCACTGGCCAAACGGGTGACGCGCAACCCCATCGGCTTGATCAGTCTGGCCAGGTAGGTGGCCGTCGCCTCACCTTCGAGGTTCGGGTCGGTCGCCAGGATCAGCTCGGTGACCGTGCCGTCGGCGAGCCTGGCCAGCAGTTCGCGCACCCGCAGGTCGTCCGGCCCGATGCCCTCGATCGGGCTGATCGCACCACCGAGGACGTGGTAAATGCCGCGGAACTCACGGGTGCGCTCGATCGCGACGACGTCCTTCGGTTCCTCGACGACACACAGCACGGTCGGGTCCCTCCGGGGATCACGGCAGATGCGGCACCGTTCCTCCTCGGCGACGTTGCCGCAGGTGGCACAGAACCGGACCTTGGCCTTCACCTCGATCAGCGCCTCGGCCAGCCGGCGAACGTCGACGGGATCGGCGGCCAGCAGGTGGAACGCAATCCGCTGAGCGCTCTTGGGCCCGACACCGGGCAGCCGGCCCAACTCGTCGATGAGGTCCTGGACGACACCTTCGTACACGTCAGAGCCTCGCGGTCAGGCGCCCGGTAACGGTGGCCGTCCGAGGCTCGGGCCGGAATCCGGCTCGGCCGAGCCCTCGGAGCTCTCGGATCCACCCGCACCACCGCCGAGCAGGCCGCCCAAACCCTGGCCGAGCGGGCCCATCTGGTCGGCCGCCATCCGCTGCGCCTGCGCGTTGGCGTCACGGACGGCGGCGACGACGAGGTCGCAGAGGGTCTCGACGTCGGTGGGGTCGACGACCGACGGTGCGATGTCGAGCGACACGAGCTCGCCCGCGCCTGTGACGGTGGCCGTGACGAGCCCGCCGCCGGCCGTTCCGGTGATCTCGGTCTCGGCGAGGCTCTGCTGTGCCGACAGCAACTGCTCCTGCATCCGCTGGGCTTGCTGGAGCAGCTGCTGGACGTTGAAGCCTTCGGGACCGGGCGGGAACACTCGAAGCCTCCATGGGGACGGGCACACCTCTGGTCCGAGCCTAACGCGGTGCAAGCCATGGCCCGCGACGCCAGTCGGGTCAGCTCTGCTCGATCTCCTCGATGACGCGAGCCCCGAGGGTGCGTTCGAGGAGCTGGCGCTCCGACAGGCCGGAGTCGGCGTGGTCAGGGTCGTCGGGGTGGACGTCGTCGTCGGGGCTGGACTCTCTTGGCGCGGGGGTGGGGCCGTTCTCGCGATCGTCGGCCCGGCCCGTCGTACGAGCCGCCGGAGGCCGCGGCGCGCCGCGTGTTGCCCTCGCGGGAGCGCCCGTGCCCGCATCGGGCACCGGTGGCGCAGCCGCGGGTCGGGCGGACTCGCCGCGCGTCGCCGCCGCAGCGGGATCAGCCGACGGATCGACGATCGCGTCGACCCTCAGGTCGACACCGAGGACGTCGGTGATCGCCTGGCGGAGGTTGTCCTGGAAATCGTCTCGGCGCGCGAACGTGTCGCGCAGCGAGGGCTGTCGGAACGCCAGCGTCAGCACCCCGTCCGCGACATCGACGACCGCGGACTCCTGCGAGATCAGGCTCCACGGGGTGCGCTTGATCTCGCGGAGGCGGACGAGCACCTCGGGCCAGAGGCGGCGGACGTCCGCGGCTCCGGGGACACCCGGCGGCGTCTCGGTCGGTGCCGGCCCTGCGGCCCGGGGTGCGCTCGGAGCTGCGGCCTGCGGCGCAGGTGCATCGGTGGTCGGGTCCGACGTCGTCGACGGCGTCGACGTCCGCGTCGGCCCGGCCGTCGGCTCGGTCTTCTGCTCGGTCTTCTGCTCGGTTGGCATCGGCGTCGCAGGGGGAGGGATATCGCGCGCGGTCTGCGGGCCAGTGGAGGGCGGCACGGCGCCCGTCGGCCGCGGCGGAGCAGTCGCCGAGGTGGGCTCACCGGCGGGTGGCCCGGCCGGAACGGCCGCCTCCAGGCCGAGCCGCCGCTCGAGGCGGTCGAGCCGAGCGCGGACGCCGGCCGCGGAGTCGTCGGCACCGGGGAGCAGCAGCCGTGCGCACACGAGCTCGAGCTGCAGTCGGGTCGGGGTGGCACCCTTCATGGCGGTGATGCCCTCGTCGACCACGTCGGCCAGACGGACCAGGTCGGCCGGCCCGAACCGGCTGGCCTGCGTGACCATCCGGGCGGCTTCGTCGTCGGGGGCCTCGATCAGGCCGCTCGACGCGGCATCGGGCACCGCCCGCACGACGACGAGGTCGCGGAAACGCTCGAGCAGGTCGGTGAGGAACCGCCGCGGATCGTGCCCGGAGTCCATGACCCGGTCGAGGGCGGCGAAGACACCGGCACCGTCGCCCGCGGCGATCGCGTCGACGACCTCATCGAGCAGTGCAGCGTCGGTGAACCCGAGCAGGGCGATCGCGAGATCGTAGGTGACCCCGTCGTCGCTGGAGCCGGCGATGAGCTGGCCGAGCACCGACTGTGCGTCGCGGGCCGAGCCGGCTCCGGCGCGGGCGACCAGGGCCAGGGCCGCCGGTTCGATCGACACGCCTTCCTTCTCGCAGATGTCGGCCAGGTTCTGCTGGAGGACGCGCGCCGGGATCAGCCGGAACGGATAGTGGTGCGTACGCGATCGGATGGTGGCGAGGATCTTGTCCGGAGCCGTCGTGGCGAAGACCAGCTTCAGGTGCGGCGGTGGTTCCTCGATGAGCTTGAGAAAGGCGTTGGCCGCGCCCGGCCCGAGCTGGTGCGCCTCGTCGATGATGTAGATCTTGAAGCGTGAGGCGATGGGTGTGAAGTGCGCCTTCTCGCGGAGATCGCGGGCGTCGTCGATCTGGCCGTGCGTGGCGGCGTCGAGCTCGAGGACGTCAATGCTGCCCGGCCCGTTGGGCGCAAGCTCGACGCAGGACCGACAGGTGCCACACGGCTCGGCCGTCGGGCCGTTCTCACAGTTGAGCGAGCGGGCGAGGATGCGCGCGCTGGAGGTCTTGCCGCAGCCTCTCGGGCCGGAGAACAGGTACGCGTGGTGGACGCGGTCGTTGGTGAGAGCCCGGGTCAGCGGGCCCGTGACGTGGTCCTGCCCCACCAGGTCGGCGAAGCGGCCGGGTCGGTAGGTGCGGTAGAGCGCGAGCGAGGACACCCCAGGAACCCTAGCCTCACGGTCTGACCCGTGCTCCGACGGAGAGGACCCCCCGCGCACCCGGTAGAGCCCACCTGCCCTTGCTGCCTTCCGGCCCTGGGGGAGTTCAGCGGGATGCCGCCGCGCGAGGGGTCGGCTGCCCAGTGTACGTGCCCCTCGGAGGCGGTCCTCGCGGGCCGGTCGGCCGGGTCGGTCTCCGGCTCGCGATTTCAGCGGGTAGAGCGCCCTCGGATACCCTCTGCGGCGGAGGATTCGCCTAGTGGCCTAGGGCGCACGCTTGGAAAGCGTGTTGGGGGCAACCCCTCGCGGGTTCGAATCCCGCATCCTCCGCTCCTCTCACCAGCACAAATGCCGGACCGGTTCGGACGATCAGCCGCCGACCTGGCTGGACTGAGCATTCTCGGACAACGCCCGGCGCCTTCCTACGGCCAACCGATGCCTGGCGCGGGCGCCTCAGCGAGTAGCACCTGGCCCGCTCGTGACCCGTCAGCCATGTTGTCAGGACCACCCCACTCATTGACGATCAGAAACAGCGTCCTCTTGTCCGGGCCTCCCAACATGCAGGCGAAGCAGCCACGGTCGAGATGGATCGTCTGCAGCACCTCGCCACCCTCACGCACGCGCACACAGCGCTTGCTGCCGACGTCTCCGTACCAGATCGCGTCCTCGGCGTCGAGGCAGATGCCGTCGGGGTGGTCCTCGACCTCGGCCCACGGCCGACCGTTCGACAGGCTGCCGTCAGCCGCGATGTCGAATGCGGTGAGCTTGTTGCCGTAGGACTCGGCGACGATCAGAGTCGCGTTGTCGGGCGTCACGACCATGCCGTTGGGGAAGGCGACGCCGTCGGCTACCTGCCGAGCGGAGCCGTCGGGGGTGACCAACGCGATGATCCCGGGGGCGAATTCGCCGTCGGGAAAGTCAAAGCCGATGTTGTTGACGTAGGCATTGCCCCGGCCGTCCACAACGATGTCGTTCCATGGGTGGTGGTCAGCGAGGCCGGCCAAGTCGGCATGGGTGACCAGCGAGCCGTCGGGCTCCCGGCGCAGAAGACGCCGGTCGCTCGCCGATACGATCAGCAGCCGACCATCGGGCAGGTGATCGATGCACATCGGGAACGACGGCACGCGGGCGACCACCTCGCTCTTGCCCTCGAGATCGGCGGCGACGACCTCGTTCGCTCCCCAGTCGGAGACCCAGAGCCGGCCGTCGTGCCAACGTGGCGACTCGGGAAACGCAAGACCGGTCATCAGGATCTGCAGTTCAGCGCGGCTTTCGATGTCCATCGGTGTTCTCCTTGACCTCGCCGCCTGGTTGGCGTCGCTTGACGGGTGTCGAAACTGCGGATGCCGGTTTCGACATCTGGCAGAGGAGAATCTCGAGGATCTATGGAGGCACCGATGAAGTACCTGCTCCTGATCTACCACAACCCGGGCTCGCGCCAGATCTGGGAGGCGTTCTCCGAGGCGGAGCGCGCGGAGGGCCTGGCTGCTTATGCCGCCCTCAACGAAGACCTCGCCGCATCGGGGGAGCTGATCGTGACCGAAGCGCTGGCCGATGCGCCACTGGTCAAGCGCGTCACCGTGCGCGACGGGAAGACGATGACCAGCGACGGCCCCTTTGCCGAGGTGAAGGAGCAGCTGGCGGGCTTCTACCTCGTCGAGTGCGAGAGCATGGAGCGGGCGGTCGCGATCGCTGCGCGCGTGCCGGAGGCGGAGGCGCCGGTCGGCCGGGTCGAGGTGCGGCCGATCATGACGTACAGCGGCTTAGAGATGTGAAACGGCGGTGCCGGTCGTCGATTCGCCCGGACGTGGTCACCTCGGCGGCCTTTCGGTTGACATCGACACCCCGGCCTACCATGTTCGGCATCGTCGCCTCGTCGTTCCACTCGGGACCCCTTCGGCGCCTGTCGCGAGGTGGTAGAAGCTGCGGATTGGGTTTCGACATGTCGGGCGAGAAGACAGGACTCCGTCATGCCATCGGCCAAGCCGGTCATGGCGTGCGGGGCGCCCGACGACTTACGCCGGGCTCGTGATGTGACCGCCTCGGCGAGCGTGATCGACAGCCTCCTGCGGGAGCTGACGCCCCGGGTCGTCGGCGCGCTCGTGCGGCGCCACGGTGACTTCGACACCTGCGAGGATGCCGTGCAGGAGGCCCTGCTGGCGGCCGCGGATCAATGGCCTAGCGAAGGGCTGCCACGTAACCCCCGGGGCTGGCTGGACACGGTCGCCTCCCGCCGGCTGATCGAGATGTGGCGCAGCGAGTCCGCCCGCCGGCGCCGCGAGGAGATCGCCGCCCGGGCGATACCTCCGGACAGCGGGCCAGCGCCTTCCGAGGGCGACGAACTCACGCTGCTTTTGCTCTGCTGCCACCCGTCATTGACGCCCGTCTCCCAGGTGGCGCTGACCTTGCGCGCCGTCGGCGGCCTCACAACCGCCGAGATCGCGCGCGCCTTCCTCGTCCCGGAATCGACGATGGGCCAACGGATCAGCCGCGCCAAGCAGCGCATCAAGGCCAGTGGGGCCGAGTTCCGGATGCCCCCGCTGGTGGAACGCACCGAGCGGATCGCAGCGGTGGAGCATGTGCTGTATCTGACCTTCAACGAGGGCTACACGGCCAGCTCCGGGCCGGCGCTGCTTCGCGTCGACCTCAGCAGGGAGGCGATTCGCCTGACCCGGCAGCTGCACACTCAGCTGCCCGAGGACACGGAGGTGGCCGGCCTCCTGGCGCTGATGCTGCTCACCGATGCCCGCCGCCCTGCACGGAGTCGGCCGGACGGCAGTCTCGTTCCGCTGGCCGAGCAGGACCGGCGGCTGTGGGACGCCGGTGCCATCGCAGAAGGGGTGGCGCTCATCACCGGTGCGCTGGCCGGCGCGCCGATTGGCCCCTACCAGTTGCAGGCCGCGATCGCCGCCGTGCACGACGAGGCTCCCAACGCCGATGACACCGACTGGCGCCAGATCCTCGGCTTGTACGGCCTGCTGCAGACCATCGCGCCGGGCCCGATGGTCACCCTCAACCGGATCGTCGCCGTCGCCATGGTCGACGGCCCCCGCGCAGGTCTCGATCAGCTCGCCGCGGCGGAGGCCGAGCCCGGGCTCGTGGGGCACCATCGAGTCGATGCCGTCCGAGCACACCTGCTCGAGATGGCAGGAGACCCGGAGGCGGCCGCGGCTCATTACCGCCTCGCCGCGCGCCGAACGCTCAGCGTCCCCGAGCAGCGCTACCTCGAGTCCCGCGCCTCCCACCTTGCGGCGCCAACTCGCGCATGACTGGTCTGACGGTCACCTCCGACACGAGGATGACGGCACACATTCAGCTCAGCGACGGCGGCGGTTGCCGAACATCCCGCGGGTGATCTCACGGGCCAGGGTCGCACCCGCGGACTTGAGGAAGCCCTCGAACGCCGACGATCCGAGCACCTGGTCGACCAGGCCGCCGCTCGCGTCAGGTGCCGACTTCTGACGCGAACCTGACTTCTTCTCCTGTACAGGAGTAGGCGGGTCGGGAGGCGGCACGGTCGGGGTCGGCAGCCGACCGAGGATCTCGGCTTCCAGGCGCTGCTTCTCGGTCATGCCCGCGTCCGGCGAGGGTGGCGCTCCGGATGGCGCCGGCGCCAGCGGTTCGCCCGGACCTTCGGCGATCTTCCCGGTCAACCGCTCATACGCCGACTCTCGGTCGACGGCCTCCGAGTACTGGGTGGCCAGCGGTGAAGCGGCGACGATCGCGGACAGTACCTCCGGTGAGGACGGCGCCATCAGCGACTGCGGCGCCGGCAGCATCGTGTAGGCGACCGGCGTCGGCGCGCCCTTCTCCGACATGACCGTGACGACGGCCTCGCCGATGCCGACGTTGGTCAGCAACTCCTCGAGGTCGTAGGCGGAAGTCGGGTAGGTGCGCACGGTGGCCTTGAGCGCGTCGGCGTCGTTGGGCGTGAAAGCGCGGAGTTGGTGCTGAATCCGGCTGCCGAGCTGGGCCAAGACGTCCTCGTGGACGTCCTTCGGCGTCTGCGTGACGAAGAAGACGCCGACACCCTTCGAGCGGATCAGCCGCACGGTCTGGATCAGCGCGTTGGTGAAGTCGCGCGACGCGTACTTGAACAGGAGGTGCGCCTCGTCGAAGAAGAACACCAGCTTCGGCTTGTCCACGTCGCCGGCCTCAGGGAGCACCTCGAACAGCTCCGCCAACAGCCACATGAGGAAGGTCGAGAACAGGACGGGCCGGTCTTGGACGCCGGGCAACTCCAGTAGCGTCACGACGCCGCGCCCGTCGTCGGTCGACCGCATGAAGTGTTCGACGTCGAACTCGGGCTCGCCGAAGAACGCGTCGGCACCGGACTCAGCGAAGTTGATCAGCTCCCGCAGGATCACGCCGGCCGTGGGCTTGGCCAGCCCACCGAGGTCCTCGAGGTCGTCCTTGCCCTCGTCGGAGGTCAGGTGATGGATGACCACACGCAGGTCCTTGAGGTCGAGCAGGGGCAAACCGGCCTTGTCGGCGTAATGGAACACCAGCCCGAGCGAGCTCTCCTGGGTGTCATTGAGCTGGAGCACCTTGGACAGCAGCGTCGGGCCGAAGGAGGTCACCGTCGCGCGCACCGGTACGCCGGTCCCGGCATCGCCCAGCCGCAGCAACTCGGCCGGGTACGCGGTCGGCTGCCAAGCCTGTCCGATGCCTTCGACGCGTTCGGTGATCTTCTCGCCCGGT
>DATHII010000032.1:0-2296 GCA_035316885.1 Jiangellaceae bacterium
GTCGTCGTCCAGATCTGTGCCCAGCTCGCGGGCCCGGCGGCGGTCGTTGAACCGACTGACGAGCACGGCCGCCTCGAACAGCACCCACATGGGCACGGCGAGCATCAGCATCGTGACCGGGTCGGCAGTCGGCGTCGCGACAGCGGCGAACACGAAGATGCCGAGCACCGTCCAACGCCGGGTGCTCGACAGCGCAGCGCCGGTGAGCACACCCACCGCGTTGAGCAGCACCACGAAGACCGGCAGGAGGAACGCCACCCCGAAGACCAGCATCAACCGCATGACGAAGCCGAAGTACTGGCTGAACGAGACGATGTTGCTGACGGGCTCGGGGGTCAAGCCGAGGATGAGCGTCAGGCCCTTGGGCATCAGCCAGTAACAGAGGACGATGCCGGCGAAGAAGAGCGGGGCGGCGGTGAACACCACAGCGGCCGCCCACCGCCGCTCGTTGCGGTAGAGCCCGGGCGTGACGAATGCCCAGAGCTGGTAGATCCAGACCGGCGCGGCCAGCACGATCCCGGTCAGCAGGGCGAGCTGGAGCGGCACCGTGAACGGGTCGGCGATCCCGGCGAAGTTGATCTCCGCCTCGAGTCCCTGGTCCTTCAGCCGTTCGACGGCCTTGATGAACGGGCCGATGAACCAGCCGAGGATCTGGTCGTAGAAGACGATGCCGACCACGCCACCGGCGATGACGGCCGCCAGCGCCTTCGTCAGCCGTGACCGCAGCTCGCGCAGGTGCTCGCCGAGGGTCATGCGGCCCTCGGGATCGCGCTCAGGGGTCGACCCGGCGCGGCGACGTCCGATCACTGTGGTCACGATCTGGCCAGCGGTCCCGCTCGACCCCCCGCCGCGTCAGACGTCGCGGCGCGGCGGTTCGGCGGCGCTCTCGCGGGCCGGATTGGTGACCGGCGCGGACATCGGCGGAGCGGCGGGCTCGTCGCGCCGTGCCTCCACCTCACGCGGCGCGGGCACGACCTCGTCGCGAACCTCGGACGCGTCGGCAGCGTCGTCGTCCTTCATGCCCTTGGTCTCGGCCTTGAAGATCCGCAAGGACCGCCCCAAACCACGGGCCGTCTCCGGCAACTTCTTCGCGCCGAACAGCAGCACGACGACGAGCAGAATCAGGATGATCTCGGGCGGACCGATTCCCCCACGGAACATCGCGACCTCATCTCATTCGGTTCCAGCACTGTCGATCGTACGCTCGGCCCTTGGGTTCGTTCCCGGCGTCGCCGTGGATTGCCCGACGGCCGCCATCACCTGCTCGACGTCGACGCCGAGACTCGTCAGCTCCTCGGCCAGCCGCCGGCCACGCCGGTAGGTCGACAGGCCGGCCCGGACGAGCACCACCACCACAGTCACGAACAGGACGGCAACACCGGCGAAGGACCAGATCGCCGGCGCGGACATGGCTCGACCCTACCGGGCGTGGCTCGGCTGGGGACGACGGCCGGAATCCGCCTCTGCACCCGTCGCGTACGCATCCAGCGCGGCCCTGGCGTCGGCCACCGCCGCTGCGGCGAGGTCCGGTGGATCGACGATCCGGCCGGTACCTCCCAGCCGCAGCGCCAGGCGGCGCATCCAGCGCGGATCGGCGACCCGCACCGTGACGCGCAGGCGGCCGGCGCCGATCTCGTCGACGGTTTCGCAGGGGTAGTAGTCGGCAACCCAGCGACCGGCCGGCTCGAGGACGAGCATGACCAACAGGTCGTCCGGTGACGGTTGGAAGATGCCGGCGCCCAGGTCGCGCGAACGTGCCTGACGCGGTACCTCGGCCGGCAGATCGAGCAACGCGATACCCGCGACCCGGTCGAGCCTGAACAACCGGACCGACTCCGCCCGGCGGCACCAGCCCTCGAGGTAGAGCCGCCCGTCGGCAAGGGCGAGGCGCATCGGGTCGACGTCGCGTTCGGTTGTCTCGTCCCTCCCCGGAACCCAGTACGACAGGTGCAGGCGCCGCTTCTCGTCGAGGGCCCGGCGGACCGTCGACGCCACGTCGGCGACGGCGTCACCGTCGACCTCGACCCGGACAGCGGCGGCCCGCTCCGCAGCGGCGCCTGCGGCGCACTCGAGCTTCGTGACGGCGCGGTCGACCGCGCTGCGGTCATAGGTGCCGGGCATGGCGGCGAGAGTCCGCAACGCGACGACCAACGCCAGCGCCTCGTCGGTGCCGAGGCGGAGCGGCCGGGCCAGGTAGTCGGCGTTGGAGACGTTGATCACGCCCTCGCCCTCGGCAGCCTCCATGTCGACCTCGATGTAGTCGCCCATGGCCAGGCCGGGCAGCCCGGAGAACCAC
>DATHII010000033.1:0-7356 GCA_035316885.1 Jiangellaceae bacterium
CGTCGACGTCCCCGGGTTCCTGCCCGGCACCGACCAGGAGTGGAACGGCATCATCCGCCGCGGCGCCAAGCTCATCTACGCGTACGCCGAGGCCACGGTCCCTCTCGTCACCGTCATCACCCGCAAGGCGTACGGCGGCGCTTACGACGTCATGGGCTCCAAGCACCTCGGCGCCGATATCAACCTGGCCTGGCCAACGGCCCAGATCGCGGTCATGGGCGCCCAGGGCGCGGTGAACATCCTGTACCGGCGCGAGCTGGCCGACGCGTCCGACCCCGAGGCACGGCGGGCGGAGCTGGTCGCCGATTACGAGGACACGCTCGCCAACCCGTACCTGGCGGCCGAGCGCGGTTACATCGACGGCGTCATCGCGCCGTCGCGCACCCGGGTCGCGGTCGCTCAGGCTCTACGGGCGCTGCGCACCAAACGCGCCACGTTGCCCCCGAAGAAGCACGGAAACATCCCGCTGTGAGGCCGCGATGACCGACGACGCCAGTCCCGAACTCGAGGTCGTCAGGGGCGAGCCGACACCCGACGAGCTGGCGGCACTGGTCGCTGCCGTCGCCATGCGTCGCGCCGCCGAGTTGACGCAGTCCGAGCGACCATCGACCTGGGCGGCGTACTGGCGATCCGTCCGCGCGCCACTACGGCATGGCGCGAGCGGATGGCGAGACAGCACCCGCCCTCGCTGACCGTTCTCGCGGTCGACCGTTGTTCCTCATCGGCGCGCGCGGATCGACATGGCTGCTCGCCGGGGATCCTGTTGGGCCTCACTGCCCGCAGGTCTAGGGTCGAGGCTCGTGACCCATGAGACCCCGCGCACCGTGGACGACATCGCCGAGGACTACGTCGAGGCCTACGCCGCCCTCGACCCGTACACCGCCACCTATGCCGGCATTCCCGGCCACGACGACCGGACGACCGACCTGTCCCCGGACGGCTTCGCGGCCCGGGTCGAGCTCGCCAGGCGGACTCTCGCCGACCTCGAGACCGCCGAGGCCGGCGACGAACGCGAGCGCGTCGCCGGCGAGGCGATGAAGGAGCGGCTCGGCCTCGAGGTCGAGATGCACGAGGCCGGCCTCGATGTCGGCCTCAACGTCCTCGCGAGCCCATGGCACTCCACACGCGAGGTCTACGACCTCATGTCGACGCAGACCGAGGCCGACTGGCGCAATGTCGCGACCCGGCTGCGCGACCTGCCGACCGCTGTCGACGGGTACCGCCAGACCCTCGAGGCCGAGATCACGGCCGGCCGGCCGCCGGCGCGGCGGCAGGTCCGCGCCGTCGTCCCGCAGATCCACCGGGCGGCCAACGGATTCTTCACCGACCTGGTGGCGCCGGCCCCGGACGCAGTCCGCGCTGAGCTCGACACCGGTGTCGCTGCGGCGACGGCCTCGTACGAGGATTTCGCGCGCTACCTGTCCGAGGAGGTCGCACCACGGGCCCGCGAGCACGATCCCGTGGGCCGTGACACGTATGCGATCGCGAGCCGCTTCTTCCTCGGCGCCCGGGTGGATCTGGACGAGACCTATGCGTGGGGACTGGCCGAGCTGGGGCGGATCGAGGCCGAGCAGCGCCGGGTCGCCGACCAGATCGTGCGCGGCGGCACGGTCGACGAGGCCGTCGCGGCGCTGGAGGCCGATCCGGACCGTCGCATTCACGGCACCGACGCCCTCCGGGAGTGGATGCAGGACTTGTCCGACCGCACTGTCGCGGCGATGAACGGCGTCCACTTCGACATCGCCGAGCCGATCCTGCGACTGGAGTGCCGGATCGCGCCGACCAAGGACGGTGGCATCTACTACACGGGTCCGAGCGAGGACTTCTCGCGACCGGGCCGGATGTGGTGGTCGGTGCCCGAGGGTGTCGAGGAGTTCTCGACCTGGCAGGAGACCACCACTGTCTTCCACGAGGGCGTGCCAGGGCACCACCTCCAGATCGCCCAGGCGGTCTACCAGCGCGAGGTACTCAACCGGTGGCAGCGCCTGCTGTGCTGGTGCTCGGGCCACAGCGAGGGCTGGGCGCTCTACGCCGAGCGGTTGATGGCCGACCTCGGTTTCCTCGACGATCCCGGCGACCGGCTCGGCATGCTCGACGGCCAGGCCACCCGCGCGGCACGCGTCGTCGTCGACATCGGCGTGCATCTGAAGCTGGACGTACCAGATGAGCTCGTCCGCGGGGATGGTCTTGCCGCCGGCCCGTGGACCTACGACTCCGCGTACGCGTTCATGCGCAAGCACACCCGGATGCCGGAGGAGATGCTGCGCTTCGAGCTCGACCGCTACCTCGGCTGGCCGGGCCAGGCGCCGGCGTACAAGGTCGGCGAGCGGATCTGGCTCGCAGCGCGCGACGACGCACGCGCGCGCAAGGGCGATGGCTTCGACCTCAAGGAGTTCCATCGCGCCGCCCTCGACCTCGGCGCCCTCGGTCTCGACCCGTTGCGCGACGCCCTCGCCCGCCTCTGACATCGTGACCCGACTGCTCCTCGCGTCCGCGTCGCTTGGCCGCCTGACGACGCTGTGCAGCGCGGGCGTCGAGCCGCTGGTGCAGGTGTCGGGAGTCGACGAGAATGCGGTCCTCGCCGCCACGCCCGAGGCGACCGCTCCGGCCGAGATCGCGCTCCTGCTGGCCCGTGCGAAGGCCGAGGCCGTCGCAGCGACAGTCGAGGACGTCGTGGTGGTCGGCTGCGATTCTCTGCTGGAACTCGGTGGAGCGGTGCACGGCAAGCCTCGAAACGCCGCTGAGGCAACGGCACGGTGGCGTGCGATGCGGGGCAGCAGCGGGATCCTGCACACGGGCCACTGGGTCGTCGACGGCCGACCGGGCAGCTACCACGGCGCGACGGGGGCCGTCGCGTCGACGACGGTCCACTTCGCCGACGTCACCGACGACGAGATCAGCGCCTACGTCGCGACCGGCGAGCCGTTGCAGGTGGCCGGCGCGTTCACCATCGACGGGCTCGGTGGTGCGTTCGTCGAGAGGATCGACGGCGACCACCACAACGTCGTCGGACTGTCGCTACCGCTGTTGCGGCGGCTCCTGGCCGACCTGGGCGTCCACTGGACCGACCTGTGGACCTGACCAGGTACAACGGCAGCCGCTCCTTCCGCATCGGCGAGGTCACGCTCAGTAGCGGATGACCACCAGCCGGTCGGTGGCGGACTCAGGTGCCCACACCTCGCCGTCGCGGCCCAGCATCTGGCGGACCTCGCCGGGCTGGCCGGGATTCGGGAACTCGACGAACTCCTCCGTTTCAGGGTCGAAGCGCACGATCTGGTTGCCACCGAAGTCCGTGAGCCACACGGCGTCGCGTTCGTCGACGTAGACGGAGTACGCCTGGGGATTCTCGCCCGGCAGCTTCCACTCTCGCCACTCGTCGGCCGCCGGGTCGTATCTGGCGACCTGACCTGCGTTCCATTCGCTGATCCAGAGCCGGCCCTGCGAGTCCGACCAGACCCGGCGCGCGCCCTGCCCTGCGGTCGGCGGCTCGAGCACGGTGGCATCGTCCGTGTCGAGATCGACGTGCGCGAGGTAGCTGCCGGCGAGCGAGACGAAGTAGATGTCGCCCTCCGGCGTGGCCACGATGCCGTACGGCCCGCGTCCCCGGGGCGCGTCGAAGACCGCCATCTGGCCGGTTGCCGGATCCAGCCGGCCGTAGACGCCGTTCTGGCCGGTGAACCAGATGCGTCCACGACCGTCGAACGCCGCGGTGTTCAGGTTGGCGTCGGGGCGGTCGGCAGGCAGCGCGAACACCTCGACGGCCTCGGTCTCGGGGTCGACCCGGACGATCGCGTTCAGGCCGCCGTCCGTGACCCACGGCGCGCCGTCAGGGCCGACGATGACTCCCCCACACGCCTCCGTCCACAGCCGGAGCGACGTCGTGCGGTCCACTTCCGCCGGGTACCTCGTAGATCTGCATCTCCGGCTCGAAGGACGTCGGGCCGGGCGAGGTGTCCGGGGTCGCCATCTGGGCGCCGGACGACGTCGGCGGTGAGGGCGGCGCCTCCGTGACCGGGCTCCCCGAGCCCGCACTGTCGTCGGCTGAACAGGCGGTCAACAGCAAGGCCGCCACGACCGCAGTCGCGTGTCCGGTCCGGCGCTGACGGTGGTCAGACAGGCGGTACGCCATGGCGCCGTTCGGAGAAGCCGCGGTCCTTCGTCCCGGCCGCGGCCAGCCGGGCGATGATCTCGTCGCGCAGGTGCTCCGGCTCGACGATCGCGTCGATGACCAGATCGGACGCGAGTCGCAGGATGTCGATATCGGCCTCGAACTCGTCGCGCAAGGAGTCGACGTAAGCGGCGCGCTCGGCCTCGTCAGCGATGGCGGCGATCTTGTTGAAGTACACGGCGTTGACGGCTGCCTCCGGACCCATGACCGCGATCTTCGCGGTCGGCAGGGCCAGGCAGGCGTCCGGTCCGAACCCCGGACCGCACATCGCGTAGAGCCCGGCCCCGTAGGCCTTTCGCACAATCACCGACACGGTCGGGACGGTCGCCTCCGACACGGCGGTGATCATCTTCGCACCGTGCCGGATGATGCCCTGCCGCTCGACCGCTGAGCCGATCATGAAGCCGGGCACGTCCGCGAGGTAGACGAGCGGCACATTGAACGCGTCGCAGAGCCAGATGAAGCGGGCCGCCTTGTCCGCAGAGTCGACGAACAGGACGCCGCCTTTGACCGCGGGCTGGTTGGCGACGATGCCGACGACCTGGCCCGCGAGCAACGCGAAGCCGGTGACCAGTTCGGCGGCGAACATGGGCTTGAGCTCGAAGAACGACCCGTCGTCGAACAACGACTCGACCACGTCGCGGATGTCGTATCCCACCGCCTCCTCCGCCGGCACCAGGTCGCGTGTGAACGGGCGGGCCGGCGCGGCCGCCGGGTATGAGGGAGGAAGCGCCCGCCACGATCCCGGCACGTAGGAGAAGTACGTCCTGGCCAACTCGATCGCCTCGGCGTCGTCCGCTGCGAGGTTGTCACCACAACCGGACACGCTGACGTGCATGCGTGCGCCGCCCATCTCCTCCAGCGTGACCTTCTCACCGACGACCATCTCGGCCATCCGTGGCGAGCCCAGGTACATCGATGCGTTGCCCTCGACCATGATCACGACGTCGCAGAACGACGGGATGTAGGCGCCGCCGGCGGCGCTGGGCCCGAACAGACAGCAGATCTGCGGCACCTTCCCCGACAGCGCCACCTGATTGTGGAAGATCCGTCCGGCGCCGCGACGACCCGGGAACAGGTCGACCTGGTCGGTGATCCGCGCGCCCGCGCTGTCGATGAACCAGAACACCGGCAGTTCGTCGCGCAGGGCGACCTCGGTGATCCGGACGATCTTCTCGACGGTGCGTGCACCCCAGGAGCCGGCCTTGACGGTCGGGTCGTTTGCGACGACGAGCGCGGGGCGGCCCTCGACCAGACCGCGGCCGGTGACGACGCCGTCGGCGGGCAGGTTCCCCGCCGTCGCGTTGGCCAATTGGCCGTCCTCTACGAACGTGCCCTCGTCGAACAAGAGCGCCAGCCGGTCGCGGACGTAGAGCTTGCCCTGCGTCGCGAGCTTGGCCGCGGCCTGCTCGGGCGGCGCCAGCGTCGCCTCGCGGGCGGCGGCGACGTCCTTGAAGTGGTCACGGGTGGCCACGGGGCCGAACCTACTCGACCGGGAGGCCGAGGCTGCGGGCGATGAGCAGACGCTGGATCTCGCTCGTACCCTCGCCGATCTCGAGGATCTTGGCGTCCCGGTAGAACCGCGCCACCGGGTACTCCTCCATGAAGCCGTAGCCGCCGTGCACCTGCGTTGCGACCCGGGTGGCCGTGACGGCGGCCTCGGTGGCGTAGAGCTTGGCGACCGACGCGGCCTGCTTGACCTCGGTACGTGGGCGGCCGGCGTCGCGCAGCGCCGCCGCTTGGTAGACCAGCAGCCGCGCGGCCTCGGCCATCACCTTCAGGTCGGCGATCTGGAACGCGACCCCCTGCTTGCTCCCGATGGGGACGCCGAAGGCGGTCCGCTCGTTGGCATACGCGACGGACTGCTCGAGCATGGCCCGCACGCAGCCGAGCGCCAGCGCCGCGATCGCGATCCGCCCGTCGTCGAGCGTGGCGAGGAACTGCGGGAACCCCTTGCCCCTCTCGCCCAGCAGGTGGTCCTCGGGCACGCGGCACCCGGTGAACGTCAGCGGATGCGTGTCCGAAGCGTGCCAGCCGAGCTTGTCGTAGGCCGGCTCGACGGTGAACCCCGGTGTGCCCGAGGGCACGATGATCGCCGAGACCTCTGCCTGTCCGTCGGGGTTCGTGCCCGTCCGAGCCGTGACCGTCACGCAGGACGTGATGGACGTGCCGGAGTTCGTGATGAACTGCTTCGCACCGTCGATGACCCACTCGCCGCCGTCGAGCACTGCCCGGGTAGCGGTTGCCCCAGCATCCGACCCGGAGGCGGGCTCGGTGAGGCCGAAGCCGGACAGGGCACGGCCGGTCACGAGGTCGGGGAGCCAGTGCTGCTTCTGGTCCTCGGTTCCGAAGGTGAGGATCGGGTTGATGCCGAGGCCGACCGCCCCCTCCAGCGTGATGCCGAGCGACTGATCGACCCTGCCGATCTCCTCGATCGCCACGCACAGGCTGGTGAAGTCGCCCCCGCTGCCGCCGTACTCCTCAGGGGCGGTGAGCCCGAAGGCGCCGAGCTCGCCCAGCTTCTGCACGACTTCGACGGGGAAGTGATGATCGCGGTCCCAGCGGGCGGAGTGGGGCGCGATCTCTGCGTCCGCGAAATCGCGGACGACCTTGCGGAAGGTCTCGTGCTCGACGCTGAGCTCGAAGGCCATGGCGGTGCCTTCCCGGATGTAGCGAACTTACGTTAACGTAAACGTAAGCCACGACGCTCTGAAGAGCAAGTGGCCCGCGAAAGGGGCAGCGAACCGTGCCGACCGACGGACGGACCTGGACGATCACCGAGCTCGCGGACGAGTTCGGCGTCACCCTGCGGACGCTGCGCTTCTACGAGGAGCACGGTCTGCTGGCGCCTGAGCGGCGGGGCACCCAGCGGGTGTTCCGGCCCGGCGACCGGGTCCGCCTCGAGCTCGTCCTGCGGGGCAAGCGGCTCGGCTTCCCGCTCGAGGAGATCAAGAAGATCGTCGGGATGTACGACACCGAGCCCGGCGAGATCGGCCAGCTGGCCTACCTACTCGACCAGATCGCAGTCCGCCGCACTGAGCTCGCGCAGCGGCGCGCCGACATCGAGCAGACCCTCGGCGAGCTCGACGTGCTGGAGCGCCGCTGTCGCGACGACCTGGCCCGGCTAGGCTCCCCGGCAGCCGAGGGAGGAGTGCAGGCGTGACGATCACGAAGGTGCTCATCGCCAA
>DATHII010000034.1:0-9725 GCA_035316885.1 Jiangellaceae bacterium
TGCAGGACGCTGCGGCCGGGCATCGTCGCCCACTCGACCGGGCAGACCTCGCCCACCGGGCGGTCGCAGAGCACCATGCCGCCGGAGTGGATCGACAGGTGCCGGGGAAGCCGCAGCATCTGCGACACCACGGTGGCGAGCAGCGCGGGCAGCTCGTCGTCGTCCCTGACCGACGTCGGCAGCGGGCCCGCGGGCGCCTTCTCTCCGCGCGGACCGTCCTGCGGGCCGATCCGGAAGTCGATACGCCGGGTCCAGGCGTCGGCCTGGCCGGGGCTGTAGCCGAGGGCCCGGGCGGCGTCGCGCACGGCCATCTTGGGGCGATAGGTGTTGACGTTGGCCACCTGGGCGGCGCGGTCGCGGCCGTAGGTGTCGTAGACGTGCTGGATGACCTCTTCGCGGCGGGCGTTCTCGATGTCGATGTCGATGTCGGGTGGGCCGACCCGGGCGTCGGTGAGGAACCGCTCGAAGAGCAGGTGGTGCTTGATCGGGTCGACCGCGGTGATGCCCAGCGCGTAACAGACCGCCGAGTTGGCTGCCGAGCCCCGGCCCTGGCAGAGGATGCCGTTCTCCTCGCAGAACTGGGTGATCTCGTAGACGATGAGGAAGTAGCCGGGGAAGTTCAGCCGCTCGATGACGTCGAGCTCTTTGTCGAGTTGCGCACGCACCCTGGCGAGATCTGGTGCACCGCGCTCGACGTAGCGTTCCTGGAACCCCTTCTCGACCTCGTGCCGCAGCCAACTCGCGTCGGTGTGGCCCTCCCCGAGGTCGCGGGCGGGCAGGTCGGGGGCGACGACGCGCAGATCAAAGACGCACGCGCGCGCCAGCTCGACGGTGGCCTCGCGGACTCCAGGGAACCGCGCCAGCCGGGCGGCCATCTCGGTGCCCGAGCGGAAGTGCGCGGTGCCGGTGGCCGGCAGCCATCCGGTCATGTCGTCGAGGCTGCTGCGAGCGCGGACGGCCGCGAGCACCTGAGCCAGCGCCGCGTCGGCCGGAGTCGCGTAGTGGACGTTGTTGGACGCCACCACCCCGACCCCGACTCGGCCGGCCAGCGCGAACAGGGCGTCGTTACGGGAGTCGTCGAGAGGCTGGTCGTGGTCGGTGAGCTCGACCACGACGTTGCCGCGGCCGAACATCTCGACCAGCGCGCACAGCTCCGCCTCTGCCGCAGCCGGACCGCCTGCCGCGAGCGCAGCAGGCACGGCGCCCTTGCGACAACCGGTGAGCGCCACCCAGTGCCCACCATGTGCCGCCGCCAGCTCGGCCAGGTCGTAGAGGGGGCGACCCTTTCCGCCGCGCATCTGGGCGGTGGTGACAGCGCGGGCCAGCCGCCCGTACCCCTCGGGGTCGCGGGCCAGGACCAGCAGGTGGCTGCCCTCGGGGTCGGGAACCCCGGTCTGGCGCTCGGACAGCCCGAGGCTCAGTTCGGCGCCGAAGATGGTGCCCACCCCGGACCCTCGCGCCGCCTCGGCGAGGCGGACCACCCCGTACATGCCGTCGTGGTCGGTGAGCGCCAGCGCCTCCACTCCTCGCCGGGCGGCCTCGGCGACCAGCGCATCGGGGTCGGAGGCGCCGTCGAGGAAGCTGTAGGAGGAATGGCAATGCAGCTCGGCCCAGGCCGGTGCGCCATCTCCCCCGCCGGGCTCGGGCGGAACCGAATCCACCGGTTCCTGCTGCGGTCTCCGCGGAAGCTGGCGGACTTTCGAGTGTGGACCGGTGTCCGGTTCGTCCGGAGGCGGCAGGGAGGTTCGGGCGCCCCAGGACAGGCGGCGCTCGAACTCCTTCCACGAGATCGGCGGGTTGTGCCAGCCCATGATCGTCTCCGGTCCCTGTCTCAGAAGGGCGGGTCGTCGACTCGGCCGATGGGTTCGGGGGTGACGGTGTAGGTGTGGCCGGTGGGGCTGGTCCATTCGAACCGGCCGGGTTCGGGTTGGCGGACCCGCCACCGGCTGTGGTGCTTGGGTATGTGGTGGTTCTTACAGAACGGGCCGAGGTCGTCGGCGGCGGTGGCGCCGCCCTGGTCGTAGGGGGTGGTGTGGTCGATCTCGGCGGCGGCGGGCCGGTCGCAGCCGGGCCAGCGACACGTCCGGTCGCGGGCCACCAGGTGGTCGACCAGGTCCGGTGGCGGCGGGTAGCGGGTGCGGCCGTAGTCGAGGACGGTGCCGGAGACCGGGTCGGTGAGCAGCCGCCGCCAGGTGCCCTCGGCCGCCAGCCGGCGGGCCACCGAGGCCGGCACCGGCCCGTAGCCGGCGAGCTGGCCGGGCTGCTCGTCCAGCCCGAGCAGGGTGCTGGCCGCCACCGTCACCTGCACGGTGACCGGGCGGCGGTGCCGGCGGTCCAACCGCTGCCCCCGACCGCAGGGGCAGCCGCCCAACCGCCCGGTGGACAGCGCGGTCCAGCCCATCTGGGCCAGCGCGTCGGCGCGGCGCTGGCCCAGCGTGCGCCGGTCGCCGGGCGTGGTGCGCTTCATCGCCGCCGCGGCGGCCTCGACCGCGGCCTGCAGCGCGGCGGCGTCCTCGGCGGGCAGGTAGGCCTCCAACCAGGCCATCCCGTCCGCCGCCGCGGTGATCGTGACCTGCCGGGCGGACGCGGCGTCATGATGGCGCTGCTCCATGGTGGCCGGGACGACCCGGTGCAGGGCCCGCTGGAGCGCCCGCCGCAGCCGCGGCGCGGTCAACTGCTCGGCGCGGTCGAGGACCTCCGCCTCCACCCGCCGGGCCACCGCCGGGGTGTGCCGGCCCAACTCGTCGGCGACCACCTCGGCCCGGCGGGTGTCGATGCGGCCCTCGGCCAGCGCTGCATGCGTGCCCGGCAGCGTCTGCACCAGGCACACCGACCGGGCCACCAGTGCCTCACCCACGGCGGGGGGCAGCCGCAGCCGCGCGGCCACCTCCAACCCGGCCACCCGCTGCGGGGTCATCGACTCGATCACCCGCCCGGACACCACCGGGCGCATCTCGACCCGACCGGCCAGCTCGGCGACCGCCGCCGCCTGCCCGGCCGCCGCCCACGACGCGATCCGCTGCCAGCCGGCCACCGCCTCCACCAACTCGTAGGCACCCAACCCGGACGGGTCGACCCCCGGCTCCGGACCGACCAGCGCGAACTCGGCCGGATCCAGCAACCCGTACCCGGCGTCGAGCCCCCGCCACCAGCGCCGCCAGCCGAACCGGATCCACCGCCCCCGGCGCCAACGGCTCCACGAACGCATAGTCGACTCCGAGGTCATTCGTCTGAGATTCGAACATGTGTTCGAGTATATCTGGTGCCCTCCGACAGGCAACGGAGCAGTGCAGCAACCTGTGCACAATCGCCCGCCGCGGACGGCGTGCAGCCCAGTCCAGCCTCGACGCAAGGGTCATTCACCCTCGCGGGGCGAACATGATCACCACGACCCACAGCAGGCCGCGATGCTCACGCCAGCCTTGCCACACCAACCAGGCGCCGCCGATCTCGGCTAATGGCAGCGAGCACGAACGGCAGGATCGAGCGGGCGACGGTCATGCCCGTGGACCGTAGCGACCCGAAGACCGACTACCGTCGCCGTCATGTAAGTCCCGCTCCGCCATTGCCATCGGCGAGCTCGGCGAACGGCAACGGACATCCCCGCGTAGCGGCACAGGCCGCGAGGTCGTCACACCCTGCGTCCAGCGCGGCACGCAGTGAGTCGCGGATCACCTCGAGATCGACGATCTTCGTCTCGACCTCGCGCAGCTTGGCTGCGGCGCGCCTCCGCAAACCGGTGTCGGACTGGTCGCCGTGGTGGTGCCGGGCCGTGTCGAGGAGGTCGGCGATCTCGTCGAGGGTAAACCCGAGCCGCTGCGCCACCTTGATCATCCGCAGCGTCGTCACTGCTTCCGTCGGGTACATCCGATGCCCGCCCAACGTGCGTCGAGGCTCCTCGAGCAATCCACGGCGCTCGTAGTAGCGAAGCGTCTGCGCGTTCACCCCGGCCGCAGCGGCGACCTGCCCGCTGCGCATCGTCGTCATGCGCCCACCCGGGTGGCCAACGCCTCCAGCACGTCGGTGTGCGCCGGCGGCACCGAGACCTCCAACCACAGCTCGCCACCCGCAACCGTCATCGTGAAGGTGAAGAACGAACAGCAGGCGGTCTCTCGCGCAGCCAGGTGCGCCGCCCGTCCCGCGGTCGTGGGCGTGGCATCCAGCTCCACCCGCAACCGGCCGGGCGCTGGCCGATCGACGCTGCGCATCGACTCGGCGAACAGCTCGTCGAACTCCCGGATCCGCAGTGGCTGCTCCGGCGTCGGCAACGTGCACTCCTGCGGCACCCATGTCGTATCCATGCCCTCGACCGTAACCCGGTACCCAGGTACCGGATGCAACCCCGAATGGTCAGCTGTCAGTCGTAGCCGGCCTCGACCAGCCAGCGGCCCCGGTCGACGAGCAGGAGCCAGGCCCGCCCGTCGGCAGTGGCCACCTGGAAGCGAGCTCGTCGCCGGGCCAGGACGGCGTCCCACCAGTGCTCGAGCGTCGGCCACGGACCGGTCCAGCCGGTGACGGCCACCGGTGAACCGTCCGCCACCGCGAGCCAGGCCGGGGGCGCCGAGACCTCGCTGCGTCCGCTGACGGCGACCACACGCCCGCGCGCGTCGGTCACGACGGCCGGGAGCGGTGACGGGGGCACGACGGCGGGAGCCGGATCGGGCACCCGGCCGGGCCACGGCCCGTCAGCCGACAGGCGCGGCTCGAGCCGGTCGCCCCACGGGACCCGCAGCACCTGCTCGCCGGGCCCGCGCCCACCGGCGAGCACCGGCATGGTCACGGCCGGGTGTCCGAGCATGGTTTGCAGGCGCACGGCCGCGCGCTCGACCCTGTCGTCGACCATGCTCTGACCCCACAGCGCGAGCTGTCGACCTGCGTCGGCGACAACCTGGTCGGGAACGAGCCGCAGCAGCACCACCCCGCCGACGAGCGCGTCGGAATCGCCGGGCTCGGCGGTACGCCAGGCGTCGAGCTGCCACCGCACCCGCTCGGCCACGGCCCGCGAGGACAGCAGGCCGTCGTGCCGCCACAACCGCGAGCGGCGGCGGCCGTCCTCGGTGGCCACCTCGACCTCGACCCGGACGCACGCGAGGCCCCGGGCGGCGAGGTTGGCGTGCAGGTGGTCGGCCAGGCTCTTGGCGGCGAACACCACCGGCTCGGACTGTTCGACCGGCGGGTCGAGGGTCATCGACGCGGCGAGGTCTTCCCCTGGTGGGCGGGTGGCCGGCGGACGGGGTTCGAGCCCGCCGGCGAGCCGGTGAGCCACAGCGGCGGTGGCCCCGAACCGGGTCAGCACGTCGCCGGCGGGCAGCGCGGCGAACTCGCCGAGGGTGCGAATGCCCAACCGGCCGAGAAGACCCACCAGCTCCACCAGCGCCTCGGCCTCCGTCCGGGCCGCGGCGGTGTCGGACTGGGCCCGCGCCACGCCCAGCGTCGAGATCGGGTTGGGAGCGAGGAACCCGGCCGTCGCACCCAGCGGAATCACCGCCCCATCCGGTTCCTCCCGCGCGGCCAGCGCCGCCGCGAACACACCGTCGGCGACGCCCACCGCACATTCCACGCCGAGCGCCGTCACGGCATCGCGGACAAGGCCGGCCACCGTCTGCTCGCCGCCGAAATAGCGGGACGGCCCACGTACGGGCACCGCACACAACCCCGGGCGCACCACCTCGACCCGGGGGCAGAACGACTCGACCACCGCCGCCACCTGCTCGAAGCGGCGGGCCTCGCCCGGGGGGTCCTCCGCGTGCACGTCCAGCGCCGGACAGTGCCGCTGAGCGTCGCGTAGCCGCTGGCCGCGTCGGACGCCGGCATCCCGGGCGGCCGCGGTGCACGCGGTGACCCGGCCGCCGGAGACCACCGCAGCCGGCGTGCCGGCATCGGCGCCGACGGCCACGACCGGCCAGTCCGGGCACCACGCCACCAGCGTCCGCGCCGAGTTCATCCCGCCACCGGCAGCTCCGCCTCAGCGGCCGGCGTGTCGAGCCCCGCCAGGTCCGCCTCCGCGACCTCACCGTCGGGACCGGGCAGCCAGAGCCACTCCGCCCGAGGGCGACCCTTGCCCTCAGCGACCACCCGCACCCGCCGGCCGCGAAGGTGCCCGTGGCCGTCGCCCAACCCCGTCCACACCGACGAGGCAACCCGTAGCCGCACCTGCGCGCCCTCCCACGACGCACCGGTGACCACCAGCACGGCATCATGCTGGCGCGCGAACGCCGTCAACCGCCGCACCTCGGTCACCGACGGCCGGGCGGGCGGGCGCAGCACCACCACCTCGACCGCACCCAGCAGGATGGCCACCACCTCGGCCCAGCGCTCACCCGGCTCGTCGACCAGCATCAGCCGGTCGAGGCTCACCCCCGACCCGGCGGCGGCCAGGACGCCGCACTCGGGCAGGCCGACCATCGCACACCATGCGCCCCCCTCCGACGCACCCGCGACCAGCGCGGTCGACAGTGCGCCGACCTTGTCGACCGACACCACCTGGCCCCGGCGCAGCCCCGGCAGCAGGCCACGCAGCGCGGGCAGCACCGGCAGCAGCCCGACCTCGAGGCCCGGAGACCCCGACCCGGCCGGAGAGTCGCGGAGCGCGGGAACGGTCATGTCTCCACTGTCGAACATGTGTTCGAATACGTCAAGCTTCAGAAGCGTCGCTCGAGCGGCTACGGGTGAACCGTCCGCGTCCGGCGTACGTACAACCGACGTAGGACGGCGGCAATGAGACCGCGGCGCTCGAAACCGGGGGTCGGCGTGGAGACACAGACCGTCGACTACCTCGTCATAGGGGCCGGCCCGGCCGGCCTGCAACTCGGGTACTTCCTCGACCGGGCGGGCCGCGACTACGTGATCCTCGAGGCCGGCAGCGCGCCAGGCCGATTCTTCGAGACGTTCCCACGGCATCGCCAGATGATCTCGATCAACAAGCCGCACACCGGGCACGACGACCCCGAGCTGACGCTGCGGTGGGACTGGAACTCGCTGTTGAGCGACGATCCTGAGCTCCGCTTCACCCGATACACGGGTCGGTACTTCCCGGACGCCGACGACTACCTCCGCTACCTGAACGACTTTGCGACGACCCATGCGCTGAGGATCCGGTGCGACACCCGGGTGGTCGAGGTCGCGCGCCCATCGGTCGACGGCGACGGTCGGGGCGACTTCGTCGTCACCGACGCATTCGGCCGGCGTTACCGTGCCAAGCGGGTGATCGCGGCCACGGGCTTCAGCGAGCCGTACATCCCTGCCATCCCCGGCATCGAGACCGCGGAGCGGTACGTCGACGTCCCCATCGACCCTGAGGGCTTCGCGGACCAGCGCGTTCTGCTCATCGGCAAGGGGAACTCGGCCTTCGAGACGGCAGACCACCTGACCGAGAAGGCCGCCGTCATTCATATCGCCGGGCCGAGCTCGATCAGGTTTGCCTGGCGTACGCACTTCATCGGTCACCTGCGTGCGGTGAACGCCCGTTTCCTCGACACGTACCAGCTGAAGACTCAGAACTCGGTTCTGGACTGCACGATCAAGCGGATCGAGCGGCGCACCGACGGACGGTATCTCGTCGCGGTCGACTACCTGCGCCGGGACGACACTGCCGAGTTCGTCTACGACCGCGTCATCGCCTGCACCGGATTCCGGATGGACGCCACGATCTACGCGGAAGAGTGCCGGCCGAAGCTCACCATCCGCGACCGGTTCCCCGAGCTCACCCACGAATGGGAGTCGGTGAACGTCCCGGATCTCTATTTCGCCGGGACGCTCACCCAGTCGCGCGACTTCAAGAAGTACACCAGTGCGTTCATTCACGGGTTCCGGTACGGAATCCGCGCCCTCACCCACATCCTCGACCAGAAGTACGAGCACGTCCCGTGGCCGTCCCGCGACCTTGTCGCAGATTCGGCCGTGCTGGCCGACGCGGCGCTCGCGAGGCTCAACCGTACGTCCGCACTCTGGCAGCAGTTCCACTTCATGAGCGACGTGGTGCTCCTCGACGGCTCCGGTGACGGGAAGGCGCACTACTACGAGGAGGTGCCGGTCGACTACGTCCGGGCGAGCGACCTCGGCAGGTCCCGGGACTGCTTCACGTTCACTCTCGAGTACGGCGCCGGGCACGACGAGATGGACCCGTTCGACATCTCGGTCGGGCGGGCGTGGGAGGACGCGCACAAGCACGACGACCGCTACCTTCACCCGGTCGTACGCCATTACCGGCGCGGAACGCTGCTCGACGAGCTGCGACTGAAGGAGAACCTCGACAACGACTGGACCCACGAGGCAGAACACCGGAAACCGTTGCGGGAGTTCATCGCCCGTCAGTTGGCCGCGGACTCGCCGACACCGACACAGTCCACGCCTCCGCCACGGTTCCTCAACGTCCGCGACGTCGAAGCAGAGGCACGTGAACGCCTGGATCCCGTCCATTACGACTACTTCGTCAGCGGCGCGCAGGACGAAGTCACCGTCCGCGCCAACGAGGCGGGCTTCGGCCGGCTCACACTCGTCCCCCGGGTGTTGCGTGGTGCCGGTGAGCCGACACTCGGCGTCTCGCTGCTCGGGTGTCACACCAGCGCGCCGATCCTTCTCGCGCCGACGGCGTTCCACCGCCTGGCGCACCCCGACGCCGAGCTCGCGACGGCGCGGGCGGCTGCCGCGACCGGCACCATCATGATCGCAGCGATGCTGTCCACGGTCGCGATCGAGGACATCGCCGCGGCCGCCCGAACGGTCGCAGCAGAACCCGGGTTGTGGTTCCAGCTCTACATCCAGCCCGACCTCGGCTTCACCGAGGCGATCGTCCGGCGCGCCGAGGCCGCCGGCTGTCGGGCGCTGGTGGTCACCTCGGACTCGCCGGTCCTCGGCCGCAACGAGCGCAACGACCGTAACGACTTCCACGATCTCCCAGCTGGCCTGCGGTGCGAGAACCTCCGCGAGTTGCGCGGCAGCGAGCCCGGCAGCGTGCGACAGGTGTCATTGTCGCCGCTGATCTCGTGGAGCCACGTCGACTGGCTGCGAAAGACCAGTGCCCTGCCGATCCTGGTGAAGGGCATCCTTCATGCCGAGGACGCAAAGCTCGCCGTCGACCGCGGCGTCGATGCACTCGTCGTCTCCAACCACGGCGGTCGGCAACTCGACACCGCTCCCGCCACGGTCGATCAGCTGCCGCGGATCGTCGAGGCCGTCGACGGGCGGGTTCCCGTGCTGCTCGACGGTGGAATCCGGCGCGGGACCGACGTGGCCAAGGCGCTCGCCCTTGGGGCGGACGCCGTCGCGGTCGGACGTCCGGCACTGTGGGGTCTCGCGGCGGACGGCGAGCGCGGCGTGGTCAGCGTTCTGGAGATCCTGCGCAACGAGTTCGCCAACACACTCACCCTCTGTGGCGCCGCCTCGCCCGGGGACCTGGGGCGGGACCAGGTTCAGGAACGGCCATGCTGACCCGGCTTCCGCAGGCGGTGGTCGCCCTGCGCATGCGGATCTTCACCTGGGTCAACGGCGACGAGGGAATCCCGGTACCGGGCCCGCTCGTCGACGCCGACCGTTTCGTGGAGGTCTACTCCCATCCGGCGGCAAACGGCCGGAGCCGGGGTGCCGCGCTCTCCGACCTGTTCTGGTACTGGCTCGCCCCTGGGCCGCACGTTCACCAAGAACACCTCGAGGCAGGCGAGCGCTACGACGAGGTCGCGCGCACGACGCGGCGGTTCCTCGCCCGGCCACGGGCCGAGATCGCCGAA